>CAZOON010000151.1:0-3448 GCA_964581445.1 uncultured Halanaerobiales bacterium
AGTATCTATAGTTTTTCCAAAGAATATTCCATGACTGGATGGCGTATTGGTTATGCAGTTGGTGATAAAGAGATTATTGGAGAAATGAGTAAAATACATGGTAATGTCGGAATGTGCACTTCGGCGGTTTCGCAGAGTGCTGCCTTTAAAGCGCTTGATCTTAAGGATGAGGCCAGGGAAATGGTGGAATTTTACAGGAGGAACCGGGATTTGCTGGTAGAAGGTTTGAATAGTATTCCTGGAATTTCTTGCATAACTCCCCGGGGGGCATTCTATGTTTTTCCCAATATTAAAGAGCTTGGTTTTAGCTCTCGTGAACTGGCCTATAAATTGCTCCATAAGGTACAGGTTGTAACCGTTGCCGGTAGTGCCTTTGGTGATGCTGGAGAAGGTTATTTGAGATTTTCCTATGTTTGTTCCCAGGATGATATCAAAGAAGGAGTAGCAAGAATAAAGGAATATATTTAACTATTTTTATTAGAAAATTTTATTTATTCTAAATAAGAAGGTGGTGTTTTTATTGAAGTGGTATAGATATGTACTCAGGAGAATTGGATTTATTGTCTTGAGTTTGTTTGTTACCTCCATGCTGGTATTTTTATTGATGGAGATTATTCCTGGTGATGTGGCCCAGGTTATGCTTGGTCAGCATGCAACTGAGGAGGCGCTGGCGGCTTTGCGGACCAGGATGGGACTTGATAATCCCTGGTATGTTCGTTATTTTGGTTGGTTAAATCAAACATTACATGGTAATCTGGGGGAATCTATGGCATTTGCAGGGATTAAAATTGCCCCACTTGTTATACACCGGGCTATCAATTCTATTCTTTTGCTTATAGCCTGTTTTGTTGTTTTTGTCCCGACATCAGTAATTTTTGGAATTATTGGAGGGATTAAAGAAGAAAAATGGGTGAGTTCTTTTATTTCTATATCAGGACTCTTTATGCTGGCCATACCACCATTTGTAACCGGGGTATTTTTAATATATTTATTTTCTCAGGTGATACCGATATTGCCTGCTTCCAGTAATATTCCTCCAGGCACAAGTATTTACCAAAATTTAGAAGTACTTATTTTGCCAACAATTTGTGTTAGCTTGCTTATGTTTGGATATATTGCACGTATGGCTCAATCCAGCATGAATAAGGTTTTAAAGTCTTCTTATATAAGAACAGCTGTATTGAAAGGGCTTTCGCAAAGATATATTATATTTAGGCATGCCCTAAAAAATGCCATACTTCCGACAATTACTGTAATTGGAATGAATATTGGCTGGTTATTTGGAGGTCTTATTGTTATTGAAAAATTATTTGGTTATCCCGGTATTGGTCAATTGCTGGTTATATCTCTTGAATCAAGAGATATTCCACTGGTTAAAGTTATTATTCTATTAATAGTTTTTGTTAATTTAGTGGCCAATTTCCTTACTGATTTAAGTTATTCACTATTTGATCCCAGAATAGATATTCGAAGTTAAAGGGGGGAATTCTTTTAAAATGATAATGAAAAAAATAAGCGATTTTGTTAGAGATGTGAAATTTTCAAATTTTATGATAAAACTAAAAAGAACACCTACTGGTTTGATAGGTCTACTTATTTTATTATTCTGGATTATTATGAGTATTCTGGGACCTTCAATTGCTCCCTATGGGGCCACTGAAATTAATATGATAGATGCTTACTCCTCACCTTCTTCTTCTCATTTCCTCGGAACAGATAGATTTGGGCGAGATATGTTGAGCAGGATAATAATTGGCAGTAGAAGTATATTATTAACGGCCATGGGGTCGGCAATATTTTCTATAATAATAGGAGTGTTTATTGGCTTTATATCCGGTTATTTTGGTGGAATATTAGATGAGATACTTATGAGATTAATGGATATATTAATGTCTATTCCATCTTTGTTACTGGCGATGGTAATGCTGGGGGTTGTTGTTAAACCGGGGGTTTGGAGTGTTATATTCATAATTTCAATTGTATTTTCTCCCCGCACGGCGAGGGTTGCCAGAAGTACTTTGCTTGAATATAAAAATTATGAATTTATTGATGCGGCGAGGGTTCGAGGTGAGAATTTTTTTTATATAGTATTTGGAGAAATTTTTCCCAATACCCTGGCTCCATTAATTGTTGAAGGATCAGCGAGATTTTCCTATAGTATTATGACAGTAGCTTCACTGGGTTTTCTGGGTGTGGGTCTTCGCCCACCAACACCTGACTGGGGTCTTATGGTTGCAGAAAATAAGGGTTATATTTTTCATGCGCCATGGACTGTTATTTTTCCGGCCCTGGCAATAGCTTCACTGGTAGTAGGGGCATCTCTTTTTGCTGAATTTTTAGATAAATATTTGAGGAGGGTGTAAATTATGAAAGACAAAACCCTTGCTGCAGAAGATAATCCGATATTGAAAATTGAAAATTTATCGGTTCATTATAAAACTTTGAGGGATGAATTAAAAGCCATACGCAATTTAAATCTTGAAATATATGATAAGGAAATTTACGGTCTTGTTGGAGAGTCCGGTTGTGGAAAGAGTACACTGGCTTTTTCCATTATGAATTATCTGGGACAAAATGGATTTATAGCTGAAGGAGATATAATATTTGCAGATAAAAATTTAAGTAATAAAAACAAGAAAGAATTAATTGATATTCGGGCTAAAGAAATTTCAATGGTCTATCAAAATCCATCTACTGCATTAAATCCCGTTCTGAAGATTGGTGAACAGATAGCGGAAGTAAAACGAATTATTGAAGGTTTGTCTGCAGAAAAAAGTATGAATGAAGCAATAAAATTACTGGAAAAAATGAAAATTCCTGATGCCCATAGTGTTGCCAATCGATATCCGCATCAACTCAGTGGGGGTATGAAACAGAGGGTATGTATAGCTATGGCTTTAGTAAATAATCCTTCCTTAATTATTATGGATGAACCGACTACCAATCTTGATGTTACTACTGAAAAGGTAATACTGGATATGATAAGGGAATTGAGGGATGAATTCAGTGTAACTATTATATATATTTCTCACGATATTGGGGTTGTTTCAAAAATATCGGACCGGATTGGTGTCATGTATCTGGGAAAACTGGTGGAAGAGGGTACTAAAGAGGATGTATTACTGAATCCGGTTCACCCCTATACAGTTGGACTTATGGGATGTGTACCTAAAATTGGAATCTCGAAAGAAGATACTGACCTTAATCCCATTCGTGGTAATGTCCCTTCTCTTACAGAAATACCGGATGGTTGTGTATTTAGCACTCGCTGTCAGTTTGCTGATGAAAAATGCAAAAAAAGTATACCTGATTTAATAGAATTTAATGAAAAATAACTTACTATATATTATAAAATATGGGATCATTGTGCTTCTTTTTTCCTTCTCTGTAAAAGATATTTATGCTCAATATTTTGGAAAGAATAAAGTACAGTATGAAAAATTTGATT
>CAZOON010000151.1:3458-4704 GCA_964581445.1 uncultured Halanaerobiales bacterium
TTAATGAAAATCATCGGGTTTCCTGCTGGCATGCTAAAGAAATTGAAGATTTAAATGTCCCTAAAAAAGAGTCGTTGGAAAATATCCGGAGTGATTATAAACATAAAAAAACAGGAAAATCTTTATTGACAACTGAAAATCTCAAAAAATATTTTAGAAATGGTGATGTAGTAAAGGCTGTAGATGGAATAAGTCTGGAAATGAAAAATGCCAGTACTCTGGGTGTAGTAGGTGAAAGCGGTTGTGGAAAAACAACTTTTGCCCGAACAGTAATTGGTTTGTTGGAGCCGACTGAAGGTAAAATAACTTTTGATGACCAGGATATTACTGTTCCCTGGCATAAACGAAAAAAAGAAACCCTTGAGAAAATGCAGATGGTTTTTCAAAATCCGGAAACTACTTTGAATCAATCTCATACAATTCGCAAGATTATTGGCCGCCCCTTGAAATTAATGGAAAAGGTGGAAAAATCCGAACTGGATAATTATATAATGGAGTTATTAAAACTGGTTGGTCTGGGTCCAGAAACGATGGAAAAAACACCCTCCCAGTTAAGTGGAGGCCAAAAACAGCGGATTGCTATTGCCCGGGCATTTGCAATAGATCCAGAGCTGGTAATCTGTGATGAACCCACATCCAGTCTGGATGTTGCAGTCCAGGCCAGAATTATAAATCTATTGCTGGATCTGCAGCAGAAAAAAGATACTTCCTATTTATTTATTTCCCATGATTTAAATATTATATATTATTTGAGTGATTATATAGCCGTTATATATCTTGGAAATTTAATTGAATTTGGAAGCAGGGAAGAAATTTTTAATCCACCCTATCATCCTTATACCGAAGCTCTGCTTTCTGCTGTTCCTGTACCGGATGCAAGAATTGAGCAGAGATCTATAAAACTTACAGGACCTGTTCCCAGTGCAATAAATCCTCCATCAGGTTGCTGGTTCCATACTCGCTGCCCACGTAAAATAGGAGATATATGTGAGAGAGAAAGACCCCCCAGACTTAAAGTGAGTGAAAATCATGAAATTCGTTGTCATATTCCGCTGGAAGAATTAAAAGAAATTCAGCCGGTAATAAAATTTAAGTGAATTTCAGGGATGGTGAAAGGCTAATGAAAAAAACAGGTGAAATTGCCGAGTTTATAATAAACCAAAAACTAGAAATAAGCAATGAAGTACTTGAAGCTGCTCAAAAACGTCTTGTTGATACTTTTGCCTGTATGATTGGGGGTTACAAT
>CAZOON010000152.1:0-4662 GCA_964581445.1 uncultured Halanaerobiales bacterium
CTTGCCTGGTTTATTGCTATATTAAGGATTGCAAAGAATTGCTAGTTTGGATTTTGGGGAAACTCTATTTAGAAAACATATTTACATATTCTTCAACCATCTCCATACTTTTATATCCTAATATTTTCTTTAACCGAAATGAATCTCCACCATTTAAAATCCATTTTTTTGCAAATATATGGCGAAATAAATGAGTTGAAGTTTTTTCTACACCTTCTCTATATTTCAAATATTCTTGCAAAATATTTATTAAAGATCTACTTAAAGGTATTATTCTTTGATTTTTATTTTTGACTTTTCTCAAAACAACATAGCCTTCCTCCATGACAAATGAATTTAATTTTTTGATTTGATTGATTTCATACTCTTTTACAAATTCCTTGAATTTTTTAAAAGCTTCTTCCAGCGTTAAATTTTCATTTCCACTACAAATAAGGTTTTTCCTAAGCATAAAAAAATCCCATCCTTTCTTTAAAAATTCATTAAATAAAGATGGAATATAACCCGATATATCATAAATTTTTAAGCAAATAATCTGTCACGCTCAAAAAGTCATTTCACATAATTTTTTTGCAATATATATAATTTATCAAATATACTTATCCCTGTCAAAACAGTATTTAAAACCCATACAGCAAAAATATATGGTGAGGCTAGCAGGATTCGAACCTGCGGCCTACAGATTAGGAATCTGTCGCTCTATCCTACTGAGCTATAGCCCCGGATATATAATTAAAATATCAACTTGCATATAATATATTATTATAAGAATATATTATTGTCAAGTATAATTACACGCTCTTAATGTAACAGTATTCCTTCCTTTTTCCTTTGATTGATAAAGGGCCTTATCTGCACATTCTACTAAATTTACATGGTTTTCTACCCTGCATTCTGGATAATTAGCCACCCCTCCCGAAATTGAGGCTTTAATTATCTTATCATCATTAGTTTTAAAAACATAATCACTTATTTGAGCAACCATCCTTTTAGATATCTTATAAGCCGTTTCTTGGCCTGTATCAGGCAGGATTAAGGCAAATTCATCACCACCATATCTGGCCAGCACATCTTCTTCTCTTATATTCGTGATTAATAAGTCTGCAAGTTCTTCCAGCACCCTATCTCCAGTAAGATGACCATAATTATCATTTATTTCTTTAAAATTATCTACATCAAAGATCACAACAGATAGCGGAAAATTTTTATCCCTGGATATTTCAAACCTTTTTTCTAGATGATCAAAGAAAAATCTCTGATTATATAACTTAGTCCCAACATCAGTAATAGCCATCTGTTTGGTATCTTCAATTAACTCTATTTTATCAAATATTAAACCCAGTTGGTCCACTAAAATTGCCATTATATCTCTATCTTCTTTATGAAGCCAATCATTATCATGACAGGTTAATAAAATCCCCCTGCTCTTCTCATTTTTGTAGATAGGGGCTAACATTATTCGGCTATAAGGACAAATTTGCCCATTAGCAAATTCATCTCTTGAAAATATGTGAACCTCTTTATTTATTCTAAGCATATTATTAATATAATCAAGTAAGTCAAGTTCATCAATATCTTCACAGCCCAGCTTTTCCTGTATAAAATATTCATTATCTTTAAAATTAAAATATATAATATCCCTGTATAACATATATCGATTTAGATATTTAATTAATTCACTTATTAATTTATCCTTATTTTTCACAGTTAATAAGGCTCTGGTAATTTCAGTTAATGAAAACAACTTAGTCTGGGTTACCTCGAGATTTTCATAAGAAACAGCAAGTTGCTCCATAGATTTAGCAATTTTTTTTCTCTTTTCATCATACAGTCTGGTAAAATGATTAATCATAAGCATAACAAGCACTGTAAAAACAATACTACTAAGTAAAAACTTATATTCTAATGAAGGTATTTTATAATTATAACCTAATAAAACGTAAATATATGAAATTACTATAAATAAAAAGTTGGCCAGAATACCATACATATAATCGGAGATAATACTGATATGT
Organism: uncultured Halanaerobiales bacterium; assembly: GCA_964581445.1. Classification (GTDB taxonomy): domain Bacteria; phylum Bacillota; class Halanaerobiia; order Halanaerobiales; family CAZOON01; genus CAZOON01. The sequence goes on from CAZOON010000152.1 coordinate 2,016, forward strand.
ACTATAGGTATATAGGCAAAGGGAATAAATGCCGGTGAAAATGGAAGAAAAAATAATAAAATAATTAAAAAGAAATAATATATAGAAATCATTGCAAATAATTCCCGGGGAGTTCTAGACTCCAGAGAAAACCACTTTTTCATAAAATGTCTGAATTTCATCTCATCATCCACTTTCTTTTATAGTAAAAAAGTCCTAGAGCACCATCTATTATATCAAAATAAACAAAAAACACAATACTAGATAAGGTATTAATAAACATATAATTATAAAAAGGAGTTGAATTTATGCTCAAGCCAAAAAATATCTTGCAAACTATGATTATCCTGAGAATAATTTCCAGTATGATAGAATTAACTGCCGCCTATCTTATGTATTATTTTGCTAACATTAAAACTGCCATTAGAATTAACGCTTTCCTGGGAATAGTGGGCCCAATAATATTAATACTTGTAACTTTTATAGGCCTGATAGGAATCAGTACACGTCTAAATCTGGAAAAATTCATATTAATCTCTCTGGGCATTATTTTTATATTACTGGGAACAAGATAAATTTTACATAAAAATATTAAATAAACGCCATTTTATTTTACGGGGAAGATTAAAAGACCTTGCCTTCAAGTCGTTTTTTGAACAGATATAATATAATCTATTATTTTCGTCCCTGCCCTTATTAAAAGTATAAGCATCAAGAATATCAATATATTTAAATCCAACACTTTTTAAGATTTTTATTATATCTGATGAAGGAAACGCCGTCTCCTGATGAAATTCCTCATAAAAATTTAATTTATCATTATTAAAATAAATTTTTAGTTTAACCTGCCATAAAACCTTATCCCGGTCAACACTATCTTCCCAAAAACAGGTATAATTTTTTCCAGATAGAGTTGTTAAACCTGGCTCTATATCTTTAAGCCTATTTACTGTATTCATATCAAAAATAAATACGGCATCATCTTTCATCATCCTGGAAACATTTAAAAATACCCTTTTCAATTCTTCTATACTTAATATATAATTCAAACTATCAAATAAAGATACAACCAGATCAAAGTTTCTATTAATATTTATATCCCTTATATCACTTTCTATATAATTTATATCTACATCTTCTTTTTCTATCTTCAACCTTGCTCTTTTTAACATTTCACTTGAGCCGTCTATCCCGGTTGTTTTTTTACCATCTCTGGCAAATTTCAAAGTCATTGCCCCTGTCCCACAGGCAAGGTCAAGTATCGTATGAGGCTTTTTACCATAATAAATCAAAATATCTTTAATATAACTATACCAAAAGTTATAAGGAACGGCACTCATTATATCATCATAAATACTGGCAAAAGATTCCGTATAGGCAGTATCACTCAATAATAAGCACCCTTCCTCTTATATAATCACAAAACATTTGCTTCAATTTTCAAGCTTAAACACAATTTAATATATTATTTAATTCGAGAACTATTTAATACTTCCTGCAAAAACTGCAATATTTTTCCTTTTCCTTCAGTGGTTTTAGAAGATACAAAAGAAAAATAAAATTCCTCAGGTAAATCTAATTTATTTATAATGTTTTTTTGCTGTTTGGCCCTTTTGCTTTTACCTATTTTATCTACTTTAGTTGCAACTAACATTACAGGAAGGCCTGATGTTTTTAACCAATCTATCATCATTATATCATCTTTAGTAGGGTCATGCCTGGCATCAACAATTTGTATAATTCCTATTAAATTGGGACGATTAAACAAATAATCATTTATCAATCTTCCCCATTCTTCTTTTACCTTATCTGGAACCCTGGCAAATCCATATCCCGGCAAATCAACAAAATAAAATTTATCATCAATGTTAAAAAAATTAATACTCTGGGTACGACCGGGTTTAGAACTGATTTTAGCCAATTTTTTTTCATTCAAAATCATATTCAACAATGAAGATTTCCCAACATTTGAACGTCCGGAAAAAGCTATCTCAGGTTTAATGTCTGTCGGATATTTTCCAGGCTTAAATACACTTGTAACAAATCTGGGATTATTTATCTTCATCTTCTTTTCCCTCCAGTAATAATATATCAATAACTTCATCCATATGTTTTACAAAGCTAAAATCCATATCCCTTTTAATTTTTCCTGATATTTCTGTTAAATCTTTTTTATTCTCTAAAGGCAAAATTATTTTTCTTAAACCTGCCCTGCGGGCTGCAAGTATTTTGGTTTTTATCCCGCCAACTGGAAGCACTCTACCCCGAAGGCTTATTTCTCCTGTCATAGCATAATCTCCTCTTACCGGCTTCATACTTAACGCTGAAGCAATTGCTATGGCTATAGTAATTCCAGCAGAAGGACCATCTTTGGGAACTGCACCCTGGGGCACATGTATATGGATATCATATTTATCATAAAAATCCTGTAGTAAATTAAGTTCGTCCTGTTTGGAGCGAATATAACTTAAGGCTGCCTGAGCTGATTCTTTCATTACATCCCCAAGTGAGCCGGTGAGAAAGAGTTTACCCTTACCCGGCACAACAGCCACCTCAATCTTTAGAATATCTCCACCTGCCTGATTATAAGCCATACCGGTGGCAACTCCAACCCTGTTTTCCTTATTTGTTTTTTCATATTTGAATCTGGCCACACCTAAATATTTTT
>CAZOON010000153.1:0-2142 GCA_964581445.1 uncultured Halanaerobiales bacterium
ACATGCCCATCTTCATAATCACCTGATTTTTGGGCATCTACAAGCACAACATTATCTTTAGACATAATCTTTAATGCTTCCTTAGCAGAAATAATATCCTGTGCTTTTTCACCTGGTGCTTTTGTGTTACTTACACAACCTGTGAATAATATCATTAATACCAAGATAACTAATAAAAGTTTAGATATATTTCTCACTCCCACACCTCCAATCCATTTATGAATTTTATATTGTTAAATTAATAACAATCTCTATTTATATTATAAAATATAATTACCCTTTATAGTTATAACTTCTCTTAATATAGTATTTAATTATTTAATGTCATGATTTTTATATAAAATTTCTTTACCAGCAGCAAACTAAGATGGTATAATATTGTGTGTGGAATTGGAGGTATTATATATGAAATATATAAAAAAAATAAGTTCAATCCATGTCATTATTGTAATCTTCTTTGTCGTAAATATAATTTTTCTAACAAACTTCCCTTTCATTCATTCAGATGAAAGTTGGTTAAGTGGGCTTTCGAGGAACATGATAGAAAAAAAAGAGCTATCTATTACTGAACCTTTTTTTAATCTCTATCCCCGTCATCCTCATGCTATAAAATTGCTTTTTCATTTAATTCAAATAGTATTTATAAAATTTATGGGATACAATATTTTCACCTTCCGGTTCATCTCACTTCTAGCCGGAAGCGGATCTTTATATTTTTTTCACAAACTAGCAAAAAAATTTACTAATAGAGACATTTTGGCCAACATGGCTACAATTATCTTAGGGCTTGATATACAATTTATTTATGCCTCTCATTTTGCAAGACAGGAAATTATCCTCTTATTAATTTTTTTAATCTGTCTTTATTATTATTTATATAAATATGAGTTTAAAAACACAATATGGCCAGATATTACCATGGGTTTAATTTTGGGTACTGCCATTGCCATACATCCAAATAGTCTTATCATTGCTCTTCCTTTTATATTTATTTATACTTATAATTTACTAATTGTTAAAAAAATTAACTTACATAAATATCTAACTTTTGGAGGAGTTCTAGGCTTAATCGCGTTATTTATGGTAATCTTAAGTTTTAAATTTGATCCCAATTTTATTCAGAACTATGCCAGCTATGGACAGAAATTGGGGGTTTTTAGCTCAATTTTTACCAAGATTGATAGCCTTGACTATTTTTATAAAAAACTATTCTATGGTGTTAGTGGCACTTATTATACCCCTCCTGTTAAATTTCAATTTATAATCTTTACGCTGGCTTTTATTTATGCTGCTATACAAATATTTTTTAAAAAAGATGAAAAAAATATTATATTAATTTTAATGTTTCTGGGAATAAATGCGGGATATATAATCATAGGCCGTTATAATCAAACGGGAATTATATTTATTTTTCCTATTTCTTATCTTCTAATACTAAATATTATGTCTTCAATAAAAATAATATATCGTTATATAATTATTACACTAATAATATTTGTACTGGCCTTTAATACTAGTTCTACCCTTATAGCAGATACTCATTATAATTATGATGATTACCTTACAGAAATAGCAAAAGTAGTTGACAAAAATGATAGAACACTGGCTAATCTCAATTGTGAATATTATTTTAATAATGGCAAATTACTTGACTACAGAAATTTAGCTTATTTAAAAGAAAATAAAATGAATTTTTCAGAATACATAATTGATAATAAAATCGAATATATTATTTACCCTGAAGAAATGGACTTCATCTACAATCACAGACCGGTCTGGAATATTTTATATGGCAATGTCTTTCCCTATTATAGTGAAATGAAAAAATATCTGGAAAATGATTACGAACTAGTTCACAGTTTTACAAATAAAACTTATGGTATGAGAATCGCTAGATATGTTGGTAATAAGGAATGGCAAATTAAAATATATAAAGTTAAATAAAACTATAATAATTCCTGTATATTAGAAAGAATTTAAAAACCCTGACACAATAATTTTTCATTAATAATAAGTTTATTATTTTTAATCGAGTTTCACCACCTTTTAACTTTACTTAACCTTTTTTATAATTATATCTCTTTTTTGCAAAAATTTTTCAAACCAGATTGAAGTCAAAATAATTAAAGTTAGAGAAGAAAG
>CAZOON010000153.1:2242-4635 GCA_964581445.1 uncultured Halanaerobiales bacterium
TCAAAACTAACCCTTTTTAAAATTTCTTTAACAGACATATTGATATATCCTGGTAATAGTTTTTTTATATTTTCTTCATTACTTAAGAAATTATAGCGCATCTCCTTTAAATGCGGTATTTTTATCATATTGAACCAGTCAGGCAGTCTTACTCCCCTGTTATTTAAAAAAAGGTCAAATTTAAGATATTCAGCAAATATTTTTTCCTTTTCTCCGATTTTTTTTGAATAAAAATCATAAAGTATATTATAAAGAGTTGACTGACTTTGAGCCCTCCTGTCTAAACCATTATTAATAAAATGATGCGAAAGCTCCTGAAAAAATGCAAATGCTGATTCCGGGTAATGATTTTTTATGGTATATTCCAGTGATTTTTCAAATCTGTTGGAGTTAAAGTATTTTTTCAGTATATCTTCAATTCCCTTTAATTCCAGAATTTCTTTATAAGACATATATTTGTTCTGCAGTACCTCATATGGTGTTGTTTTACTATATTTATACTCATGTAATGGACCATCACTCCTGATTGCTGTACCCTTCAAAAGTTTTAAAAAACCAAGTTGTAAATCATGTGGTGTTAGCTCAAAGACATCATTAAATGATTTTTCAAAAGAGTTATAATCCTCTCCCGGCAAACCAGCTATTAAATCCAGATGAAGATGAATATTATTGGCTTCCCTCAAGCTTTTTATATATTTTGAAACCTTTTTGAAATCCATCCTGCGGTTTACCAGTCTAAGAGTCTCCAGATTGCTCGATTGTATGCCTATTTCAAATTGAAAGAGACCCTCTGGCACTGTCATTAGATATTTTATCATCTCATCATCAAGTAAGTTAGCTGTTATTTCAAAGTGAAATCTTGTTTCTTTCCTGTTTTCAACCAGAAATTTAAATATCTCCATTGTCCTCTTTCTATTAGAATTAAAAGTTCTATCAACAAATTTAATTAATTTAATATCATTTCTGATAAAAAAGAGCAGATCTTTTTTTACCCTTTCCATAGAAAAATACCTTACTCCCCTGCTTATAGAAGAGAGACAGTAACTGCAATTAAAGGGACAGCCCCTTGATGTCTCATAATAAATAATCTTATTCTTTAATTTTTTTATATTTTCATCAGTATAGGGAAAGGGTAGTTTATCCAGATTAGATATAAGGGGCCTTTCTTTATTTTCACATATCTTTTTTTCCTCAGCTCTATATACAATCCCTTTAATTTTTGCTAATTTATTGTAAAACTCCTTATCATTTAGTGTTTCTGAAAGATAAAATGAATGAAGTAATTCCTTCAGAGTTTTCTCCCCTTCACCCTTAATAATAAAATCAATAAAATTATTGTTTTTCATTATTTTAAGGGATTCAAATGAGACTTCAGGACCTCCCATAATAATAATTAAGTCAGGTTTTATCTGCTTAAGCCTGTCCGCTATCTCAAAAACCTCATTTTTATTCCAGATATATGCCGAAAATGCTATAATATCAGGTTTTGTTCTATAAATAGAACCAGTAATCATATCAAGGCGTTCATTTATAGTAAACTCCCTGACCATTAGCTCATATTCCTTTCCCCTGCAGTACTTTTCCAGGTAAAAAAGAGCTAAAGAAGAGTGGATGTATCTGGCATTTAAAGTTGTTAATAATATCTTCATTTTAGCACCCCATATTTATAAAATTAAAGTCATTATAATATATTATTTTTAGCATAATCCTTATAACTCCTCTTTTTTAAGCTTTTATTTCAAATTTTTGCTCCAATTTACTGTATTTATTACAGACATATATGATAAAATATATTTTAGTACATATTATTAAAAAGTGGAGTTGAATTTAATGTTTATTAAATTATTATTATTATTTACCTTAGTACCTATTATTGAATTGGCAATATTAATTAAACTGGGGTCTTATATAGGGCTTATATATACTATTTTACTGGTAGGTCTTACCGGAATAATTGGAGTTTCCCTTGCCCGCAGTCAGGGATTTAAAATAATTACTAATATAAAAGATAAATTGCAAAAAGGAACCATTCCTACAGATGATATGATTGGGGGACTTTTAATATTAATCGGTGGCGTACTACTTTTAACTCCCGGTTTAATAACAGATATAACAGGTTTTTGTTTAATTTTACCAGGAACAAGACATATTATTGCTAATATTGTTAAGATTAAGTTTAAAAAATATGTCAGGAATAATCAAATTAACTATGTCGATATTGAAATAGATAATGATGAAGAATAATAAAGCAAGGAGGCGTTGATATATGAGTAAAAATCAAGGAATATTAATAACAGTTTTTTCTGCTTTTATATTTGGTTTTATACCTTTTTTTGCAAAAACTGCTTATGCTAATGGTTTTAATCCCTTTACTTTTAGTTTATATAGATCTC
>CAZOON010000154.1:0-4571 GCA_964581445.1 uncultured Halanaerobiales bacterium
CTCTTTTATATTAATTTAATTATTTTGCAGGATTTGATTATTAAATCACGAATACATTATATGGTGTTTTTACCCGCATAATAAACTAATTTGAAAAGATTTGTAATTTTAAAAAGCTATTGTTTGACATTACGTTTAAATAGGAGGAGGGGATTATAGGACAATAATTTATTTATAAATAATGATTTTACTGTTAATATAAAAATATAAGGGTATGTGTGTATTTATGAATAAAAAAATTTATTCAATAAAAGAAATTACTAATTATATAAAAAATAAATTTAATACTGATAAGGTTCTCAATAATCTCTGGCTAACTGGTGAAATTTCTAACTTTTATCATCATAATTCGGGACATATGTATTTTACATTGAAAGATAAAGATGCAAAAGTCAAAACTATTATGTTTAATAGTAATAATCGAAATCTAAAGTTTAAACTTGAAGATGGTTTAAAAGTTATAGCACACGGATATATAAATATCTATCCTCCTAAAGGTGATTATCAGTTTTATCTTGATAATATCGAGCCTGAAGGAAAAGGGGCTTTGTTTCTTGCCTTTGAGCAATTAAAAAAGAAATTAAAAAATGAAGGATTATTTGATAATGACACAAAAAAATCAATTCCTTTAATTCCTGGAAAAATTGGGCTTGTTACTTCACCTACAGGAGCTGCCTTGAGAGATATTATTTCAGTTATAAAAAGAAGATTTGCAAATGTTTCTTTATTAATTGTACCTTCTCATGTGCAGGGGAAAGAAGCTGCTGGAGAAATTAGTGCAGGGATTGATTATTTAAATAAACGAAATGATATTGATGTAATAATTATTGCTCGTGGTGGAGGCTCAATTGAAGAGTTATGGCCATTTAATGAAGAAATTGTAGCAAAATCAGTCTATAAATCAAGGATACCAATTATTAGTGGTGTAGGTCATGAAACCGATTTTACCATTGCTGATTATGTTGCTGATCTTCGAGCTCCCACACCTTCAGCAGCTGCAGAAATGGTTGTTGCTAATAGGGTGGAGCTCAAAAAACATTTAAACAATCTTTTTTCTAGTTTAATAAGCTCCATAAAACATAAAATAAAAAGTGACAAAAATAAATTAAAATCACTGGCAGAAAAAAGGGCATTTAAGGATAAAGATGGTCTATTTGCAAATAATTTACAGAGGATTGATGATTTAAGCAGAAGATTGAATTGGAGCATGGAGAAAATTAGAAATAATAAAAATGAGAAATATCAGATATTAAGCAATAAATTGGATAGTTTAAGTCCTTTAAAAACCTTTAATCGAGGTTTTAGCTATACTCTTAATAATAATGGGGAAACAGTAAAATCTATAAAAGATATTTCTCCTGGGGATATCATTTTAACAAAGCTTAAGGATGGGACTCTAAAAAGTAAGGTCCTAAAAGATTAAAGATGAGTTGGTGAAGCGGAATGAGTAAAGAGAAAATTAATTTTGAAGATGCAATTAGTAAACTTGAGAAAATTGTTGAAAAACTTGAGGATGGTGAATTATCATTGGATGATTCTATCATGGAGTTTACTGAAGGTGTTAAACTTGTAAAATACTGTAATGGAGAATTAATTAAAGCAGAGAAAAAAATTGAAAAAGTAGTAAAAAATAATAATAATGAGTTTGGAGAAACAATAACTTTCAATGAAGAAGAATAAGATAATAGTTTATTTATGGATGGAGGTATGATGCAAAAGTGGGAACATTAAAATCACTTGAAAAAGATCAAACAAATTTAATTAAAGCACTTCAACTGGAGCAGGAAGAAAATGAATATATTTCTGATGAATCTATTAAAAAAATTGCCAATTACTTTGATTTGCCACTTGTTGAGGTTGAAGGAGTTGTAAGTTTTTATGCCCAATTTAAGAGGGTTAAACCAGGGAAACATAAAATATCAGTTTGTGATGGTACAGCCTGTCATATTAAAGGTTCTCCTCTTGTTTTGAATTGGGTAACTGATGAATTAGGAATTAAGGATGGAGAAACTGATGAAAAAGGATTATTTTCATTAGAAACTGTTGCATGCCTTGGTTGTTGTAGTCTTGCCCCGGTTATGAGTGTCGATGGTAAAGTATTTGGTAAATTGGATCGTAAATCCCTGTTAAAGATATTAAAGAAATATAAACAGGGGGAGGTAGAAATAGATGATTAAGAGAATAAAAGTCGGTATGGCAAGTTGTGGTCTGGCTGCTGGAGCCGGTGAAGTAATGGATTATTTAAAAGAAAATATTGATGATATAGAATTAGTGGAGACAGGGTGTATTGGACACTGCTATGCTGAGCCAATTGTTGAAGTTGAAACAGATGAAGGCTCAATTTATTATGAAGATGTTAAAGCAAGCGAAGAATTTTTAAATAAAATACTTAATACAGAAGATTCTTCACAACTTGAATTTAGAGAAGAAAGAAGCAGTAAAGAATTTGTTAAAGTTACAAAATTTGCAGGAAGATTAGATCCAGTATCAATGGATGAATATCTTGAAAATGAAGGATATAAGCCACTGGAAAAGGCTTTATCTATGACTCCAGAAGAAGTAGTTGAAGAAGTAAAGACTTCAGGACTTCGTGGACGTGGTGGCGGAGGATTCCCAACTGGTTTGAAATGGAGCTTTCTTGCCGCAAAAGAGTCTGAGGAAAAAATATTAGTCTGTAATGCTGATGAAGGTGATCCAGGAGCTTTTATGGACAGGTCTATGATGGAATCAGTTCCTCATCAGGTTATGGAGGGTATGTTAATTGCTGCTTATGCAACTGGAGCAACACAGATCTTTATTTATATAAGGGCAGAATACCCTCTGGCTGTTAAAAATCTTGGTATTGCTATTGAGCAACTTAAGGAAAAAGGTTTTAATGATTTTGGAGATCGTGTTATTGAAATAAAAATTAAAGAGGGAGCCGGAGCTTTTGTCTGTGGTGAAGAAACAGCAATGATTCATTCCTTAGAAGGTGGACGTGGTACTCCACGTTTTAGACCACCTTATCCTACAGACAGTGGTTTTAAAGGTTATCCTACACTTATAAATAATGTTGAAACATTTTCAAATGTACCAGTTGTTCTTCGCGAAGGTGGAGAAAAATATGCTGAAGTAGGTACTGAAAATAGTAAGGGTACCAAATTGTTTGCCCTTGCTGGTGATGTTAAATATGCCGGTTTAGTCGAAGTTCCCATGGGAATAACAATTGGAGAGATTATTTATGATATTGGTGGAGCTGAAAAAGGAAGTATTAAAGCAGTACAGATAGGTGGTCCAAGTGGTGGATGTATACCCGAGAAACATTTTGATACCCCTGTTGATTATGATTCGCTTACTTCGCTTGGGGCTATTATGGGTTCAGGTGGATTAATAGCCATAAGTAATGATCGGTGTATGGTTGAAACCGCTCGTTATTTTCTTGATTTCACTACCCGTGAAAGTTGCGGCAAATGTACTTTCTGCCGAATTGGTACAAAACGTATGTTAGAAATTCTGGAGCGTATTACTGCAGGAGAAGGGACATTAAATGATATTGAAGTTTTAGAAGACCTTGGGCCTAAAATTATTGATGGAGCCTTATGTGGTTTAGGTAAGACTGCTCCTAATCCTGTGTTATCTACATTGCGGTATTTTAAAGATGAATATCTGGCTCATGTAGAAGAGAAAAAATGTCCTGCGTTGCAATGTAATAATCTGGTTAATGTTCATCTTGATCAGGATAAATGTATTCAATGTACTCTTTGTATTAAAAATTGCCCTGTTAATGCAATATCAGATGATTTTGTTGTTGATAATGATACCTGTACTAGATGTAATACCTGTATGGAAGTTTGTCCGGTAGGTGCAATTGGAAGAGTGGAAAGAGGTGAGACTAATGGCTAAAATTAATGTGAAAATTGATGACAAAAAATATGCAGCAGAAGAGGGTAAGACTATATTAGAAATAGCTAGAGAAAATGGAATTGATATTCCTACATTATGTCATAATGAGGAAATAAGTCATACCACCTCCTGTTTTGTCTGTGTAGTTAAAGATAAGAATAATGGTAAGTTTATGCCCAGCTGTTCAACAGTTGCTACTGATGGTATGTCTATTGATGCCAGTTCTGCTGAGGTAAAAGAAATGAGAAAAACTGCTTTAAATTTACTTTTATCAGAACATACAGGTGATTGTGAAGCACCCTGTACAATAGCCTGCCCGGCACATGCTAATGTTGAAGAATATGTTAGAGCAGGAAAAAATGGAGACTTTTTAGAAGCATTAAAAATAATTAAAGAAAGAATACCATTACCTATGTCTGTAGGTCGTGTCTGCCCAAGATTTTGTGAGCAGGATTGCAGGAGAAATATTATAGATAAAGCAGTTGCTATAAATGATTTTAAACGTTTAGCAGCAGACCTTCATTATGAGGAATACATGGAAGAAAGACCTGAACTTAATGGTAAAAAAGTAGCAATTATAGGTGCAGGACCAGCTGGATATTCAACAGCTTATTTTTTAAGATTAAATGGAATTGCTTCAGATCTATATGATAAAATGCCTAAACCTGGTGGTATGTTACGTTATGGAA
>CAZOON010000155.1:0-4550 GCA_964581445.1 uncultured Halanaerobiales bacterium
AGAAAAATATAAAAATATAGAGGATATTTACAATTTTAAACTTGATCCCTATACTGCAGCTGAAAATTTATTGGCCAGAGGAGGTGGGATTCTTGAAGATTGATCATTTAGGTATTGCCGTTAAAGACCTTGATAAAACTTTATCTTTTTATGAAGATAAATTGGGATTGGAAAAAACAGCAGTGGAGACTGTTGCTGATCAGGGGGCAAAAATTGCTTTTTTAAAGATTGGAGAGAGTAAGATAGAGTTGCTGGAAGCTCTGGATGAAGATGGTCCTATTGCCAGGCATATAGCAAAAAGAGGAGAAGGAATACATCATCTGGCACTTGGAGTAGATAATATTGAAGAAAAAGTTTCAGATATGAAAGAGCAAGGGGTTAGATTTATTGGGGAAGAGCCTACTCCAGGGGCAGAAAATATGAAGATTATATTTATTCATCCCAAATCAAGTGATGGTGTTTTAATGGAATTATGTGAACCTCTGGGTGAGGAGGATTAAAATGACGTCTAGAGATAAACAGAAAAAACTGAAGGATATAAAAGAAAAGATTAAGCTTGGTGGAGGCAAAAAAAGAATAGAAAAGCAACATAATAAAGGGAAAAAAACTGCCAGAGAGCGCATAAATTATCTTCTTGATGATGGGAGTTTTAATGAATTAAATATATTTACTGCCAATCGCAGTACAGAGCTCGGTATGGATGAGAAAGAAGTACCCGGTGAGGGTGTAGTAGTTGGTTATGGAACCATAGATCAACGCCTGGTCTATATTTTTAGTCAGGATTTTACTGTAATGGGGGGCTCACTTGGCGAGGCCCATGCCCAGAAGATAAGTACTATTATGGATATGGCTTTAAAGACTGGTGCCCCGATAATAGGCTTGAATGATTCCGGTGGTGCCCGGATTCATGAGGGTGTAGATGCCCTTAATGGTTATGGTGAAATTTTTTATAGAAATACAATAGCTTCTGGAGTTGTACCACAGATATCTGCGATATTGGGTCCCTGTGCAGGGGGGGCTGTGTATTCTCCAGCAATTACTGATTTTATTTTTATGACAGATCAGACTAGCAGGATGTTTATTACAGGTCCTGGTGTAATTAAAACTGTTACAGGTGAAGAACTTTCTGCTGAAGAACTTGGTGGAGCACTAACTCATAATGAAACAAGTGGTGTGGCTCACTTTATGGGTAGTTCAGAAGAAGAAACACTTGATCAGATCAGGCATTTACTTACATATATACCAGATAATTATAAGGAAAAGGCCCCGGAGTTTGATACTGAAGATTCTGCTTTAAGAACTACTGAAGAATTAATTTCTCTGGTTCCAGAAGACCCTAAAAAATCCTATGATGTACACGAAGTTATTGATATTATTTTTGATAGGGATTCTTTTTTTGAAATACATCCATATTTTGCTAAAAATGCAGTTACAGGTTTTGCCCGCCTGGATGGAAAGAGTATTGGGGTTGTTGCCAATCAACCTCTTTATCTGGCAGGAACACTTGATATTGATGCCTCTGATAAAATGGCCCGTTTTATCCGTTTTTGTGATAGTTTTAATATCCCAATTATTACACTTGTGGATGTCCCAGGATTTTTACCCGGGATTGACCAGGAATATGGAGGAATTATTAGACATGGTGCAAAGGTATTGTATGCTTATTCTGAGGCCACAGTACCTAAAATTACATTAATTATGAGAAAGGGTTATGGTGGGGCATATGTAGCAATGGGAAGTAAATCAGTTCGAGCAGACCTGGTTTATGCCTGGCCAATATCTGAAATTGCTGTTATGGGCCCGGAAGGCGCAGCCAATGTTATTTATAGAAAAGAGATTAAAAACTCAGATGAAGCTGAAAAATTAAAGGCAGAGAAAATCAAAGAATATAGAGATAACTTTGCTAATCCTTATGTGGCTGCTAAAAGAGGTATGGTAAATGACATTATTGATATAGCTGAAACCCGTCTGACTTTTATTAATGGATTGAAAATGCTGGAAAACAAAAAGGAAGATATCCCGGATAAAAAACATGGGAATATACCATTATAGGGAGAATTTTTAATGAGCAAATATATTATTGGTTTACAATTGATGATTTTAGGCATGGGAACAGTATTTTTGGCCTTATATTTATTATCTCTTGTATTATGGATTGGTGGTAAATTATTTGGTCCTTCGAAAAAAGCTAAAACTATTTCTCAAGATTATATAAAAAAAGAAATTAATGATAGTGAAATTGAAAGTGAAAGTGAAAAGATTGCGGCAATTACTGCGGCAATTAATAGTATGATGGAAAATGAAAAAAATTATAGGATAATTTCAATCCGTAAAAAGCCCAATTCTGATTGGAAAAGTTGAGAAAGGAGCTTATCATGCGCAAATTTCGTGTTGTAGTGGATGGTAATGAATACATTGTTGATATTGAAGAAATTGAAAATAATGAAGACAAATCTAATAATATAAGTGAAAAAAAATTATCCAGAAAAAACAATTCTGTCTCTACTAAAAAGAGCAGAAAAAAAGCAAAGAAAAAAGAACTTAATACAAGTGGGTCCAGTGATATAACCGCTCCTATGCCCGGTAAAATACTTGAAATCAAAGCAAGTGAGGGTGATAAAATAGAGAAGGGTGAGCTTTTAATAGTCCTGGAAGCTATGAAACTTGAAAACAATATTACTGCCCCTTTATCTGGAATAGTTGAAGAAATATTGGTTAAACAGGGGGCAAATGTTGAATCCGGGGAATTATTGCTTAAAATGAAGTAGGAGGCCATATTAATTATGTTAGATAAAATATCGATATTTTTGCATACAACTGGTTATTTTAATTTGAGTTATAGCCAGATAATAATGTTTGTGATTGCCCTTGTATTATTATATCTTGCTGTAGTAAAAAAATATGAGCCTTTACTTCTTGTTCCCATAAGTTTTGGTATGCTTTTAACAAATTTACCACTGGGTGGATTAATGGCAGCACCTATGAATGGTGAGCCTGGTGGGCTATTATATTATCTTTATCAGGGAGTTAAGTTAGGAATATATCCTCCTTTAATTTTTATGGGAGTAGGTGCCTGGACTGATTTTGGGCCAATGATAGCTCAACCCAAAACAGTACTTTTAGGTGCTGCCGCTCAGTTTGGAATTTTTGCTACTATTTTGGGGGCTCTTTATCTTGGTTTTTCACCAGCAGAAGCTGGCTCAATAGGTATAATTGGTGGTGCAGATGGGCCTACAGCAATTTTTACAGCAACAAGACTGGCACCTCATTTGCTTGGACCTATTGCAGTAGCCGCTTATTCATATATGGCCCTGGTTCCAATTATTCAACCACCTATAATGAGATTTCTTACAACAGAAGAGGAAAGAAAAGTAGAGATGGAGCAGTTAAGAGAAGTAAGTAAAAAAGAGAAAATTTTCTTTCCCATAGTTGTTACGGTTTTAGGAGGATTGCTTGTTCCCTCATCTTTACCACTTTTAGGTAGTCTAATGTTCGGAAATTTAATGCGGGAAGTAGGAGTTGTTGATAGATTATTGGATACTACTCAGAATTCCTTAATGAATATTGTTACCATTTTTCTGGGTTTAACAGTAGGGGCAACAGCAACTCATGAATCTTTTTTAAATCCTGAAACACTGGGTATACTTTTGCTTGGCCTGATCGCCTTTAGTTTTGGAACAGCAACAGGTATTATTATTGGTAAAATTATGTATCGTATTAGTGGAGGGAAGATCAATCCACTTATTGGGGCAGCTGGTGTTTCAGCTGTGCCGATGGCTGCCAGGGTAGTGCAAAAAGTAGGACAGGAGGAAAACCCTAACAACCATCTTTTAATGCATGCAATGGGACCGAATTTTGCAGGAGTTATTGGCTCTGCCATTGCTGCGGGTACTCTATTAGCAATATTGGGATAAAAAAAGAAAGGGGTTAATTAAATGTCTGATGATTTTAAAATTTATGAAATAGTTCTTAAACAGTTAGAAGACGCTTCAAAGGCACTTAATCTTGATGAACAGGTGAAGGAACAATTACAGGAGCCAGTTCGTTTGTTAAAAGTTTCAGTACCGGTAAGAATGGATAATGGAAGTATAAAAGTTTTTAAGGGTTTTAGATGTCAACACAATGATGTCCTCGGACCAACAAAGGGTGGTATACGTTTTCATCCTCAGGTTAATGAAGATGAGGTTAAGTCACTTGCTGCCTGGATGACTTTCAAATGTTCCCTTGTAGGTATACCTTATGGTGGAGGTAAGGGTGGAGTTTTGGTTAATCCAAAAGAATTGTCTATTGGTGAAAAAGAGAGGCTAAGCCGAGGTTTTATAAGAGCTATTGCTCCTATTGTTGGCCCTGATAAAGATATTCCTGCACCAGATGTTTACACAGATGCCCAGGTAATGGGCTGGTTTATGGATGAGTTTTCAAAGATAAAGGGTGTAAATACTCCCGGGCTTGTAACTGGAAAACCACTTTCTATTGGTGGTTCAGAAGGCCGTCATAGTGCTACTGCCAGAGGAGTTATGTATGTTACCCGGGAAGCAGCAAAGGCCATG
>CAZOON010000156.1:0-4547 GCA_964581445.1 uncultured Halanaerobiales bacterium
TTTTCCCAATCCCATAAAAGCTGATAGAGTAACTCATCTAAAAGACCTATTATCTTCAGAAGCAGGTAGAACTATAATGACTACCATCCATAAATTTCAGGAATATGAAAAAGAAGAATATTCTGTACTATCAAAAGACACCAATATCTTTGTTATGGCTGATGAAGCTCATCGGACTCAGTTTAAAGACCTGGCTGCCAATATGAGGAAAGCTTTACCCAATGCCTGTTATCTTGGTTTTACAGGCACTCCTATCGATAAAAAGACCAAAAGTACCATCAGAACTTTTGGTAATTACATAGATACCTATACAATTGAAGAATCAGTAGAAGATGGAGCCACCTTACCCATCAAATATGAGGGAAGATTACCGGAAGTACATGTTGAAGGTAAAGATTTAGATGAAATATTTGAAAGAGAATTTATGAATTACAGTGATGAAGAAAAGAAAAAAATTAAGGAAAAATATGCTACAGAAAGGGATATAGCAGAAGCTTCATCCCGGATTGAAAAAATATGCCTGGATATTATAAATCACTATGAAAATAAAATTAAACCATTAAAAGCTCAAATAGTTACAGTCAGCAGAAAAGCAGCCGCTAAATATCAGGATACCTTAGAAAGATTAAATGCACCTGAATCAGCAGTTTTAATCAGTGGTGATGATAATGATAAAAAAATAATAAAAAAATATAATAGTACTCCTGAACAGAGAAAACAATTAGTAGAACGATTTAAAAATTTTAACAGCAGCTTAAAGATAATAATAGTCTGTGATATGTTATTGACAGGATTTGATGCTCCTGTAGAACAGGTAATGTATCTGGATAAACCCCTGAAAGAGCACAATTTACTGCAGGCTATAGCCAGAGTAAATAGAATTTATGAAGAAAAAAATTATGGACTGGTAGTAGATTATTATGGAGTATTTGATGATCTTAAAAAAGCACTAACTATTTTCAATACCTGTGATGTAGCCAATGCAGTTACCCCGGTTAGAGATGAAAAGCCGAGATTGGAGGCTAACTACAGACAGGTAATGAGATTTTTTGAAGGTGTAGATATGAATGATTTAGATAAATGTATCCTGGCTTTCAAAGATGAAGAAAACAGAGCTAGATTCAAACAGGCTTTCAAGGATTTTGCTAGAAGTATGGATATAGTCATGCCGGATCCGATTGCTAACCCTTATCGTGATGATTTGAAAACTTTAGGTAAAATATATCGGGCAGTCAGAAACCATTACCGGGACGATAATTTAAATATTAAAGGGGTAGGGGATAAAGTCAAGAGATTAATAGATAAACACATTAAAACTTCAGATATAAAAAGGTTAAATGAACCAGTATCTATCCTGGATGAAAAAGAATTTAACCAGGTACTGGATGAGACTAAAGATGAAGAAACTAAAGCCAGTGAAATGGAACATGCCATCAAAAAAGAAGCCAGTGTTAAGATGGAAGAAAACCCTGTATTTTATCAATCACTAAGAGAACGACTGGAAGATATCATTGAAAAAAGAAAACAGGGCAGACTCAATTTTACCGAACAGATCAAAGAAATGGGAGAAATAATAGATGATATGCGTAATGTGAGAACCAGAGCAGAAAAATTGGGATTCAATAAAAATGAATATGCTCTTTATGAATTACTGGTAAATGAAATAGAAAAAGGACCTGCAGGTAGATTCGCTGAAGACCCGGCAACATATACAGCTGGAGATAGTGAGTATATTCAGGTCAATGAAAAAATAAAAAAACTTAGTCAAAAAATAATGGCTCAAATACAAGAATATACAGAAATTGATTTATGGAAGAAAAAAAGTGAAATACTGCAGAGGATGAGAAAAACAGTCAAGGTAAACTTACTGAGTTATGAGGAATACAAATCAAGACTGGAAGAACTAACAACAAAAATTATGAAATTAGCTAAAAATATATTTTTGGTACTATAGATGGAGGTCCACTTATGTACTCAATTACTTTAGGAGATATGAAAATAAATTACAAAATAGTAAGGTCAAATAGAAAAACAATGGGGCTTATAGTTGACCCAGATGAAGGAGTAATAATTAGGTCACCAAAAAATGTTTCTGAAGAAAAAATTAAAGAAGTGGTAAAAAAGAAATCCTCCTGGCTCTTGCAGAAATTAGATAAAGTTGCTGAAATTAAACCAGCACCAACACCTTTAGAATTTATGAGTGGTGAGAAATTAATGTATCTGGGTAGAAGATATAGGCTGAAAGTCAAAGAATACAATAAAAAGAAGGTAAAGGTTAAATTCTACCAGGGTATGTTTATAGTGAAGGAACCTATTAATCTGGATAAGCGAAAAGAAGTAATAAGAGATAAGATTATTGCCTGGTACCGCCAGCAGGCTGATCATAAAATCAAAGAAAGAGTGGAGAAATATAAGGGAAAGATCGGCGTAGATCCAAATATGATTCGAGTAAAAAAACAGAAGAAAAGATGGGGTAGCTGCAGCAGTAAAGGTAATCTCAATTTCAACTGGAAGCTGATAATGGCTCCAATGTCGATAGTGGACTATCTTGTGATTCATGAGCTGGTTCATCTTAAACATAGTAATCATTCCCGGGAATTCTGGCAGACGGTAGAGGCAGTGATTGGTGATTATGAGCAGAGGCAGGAGTGGCTGAGGATTAATGGACGGAAGCTGGATATATAGAGTGAATGCCAGAGTATCGGGTAGCACCTGATTTTTTGTAATTTCCGGTCAAATAGGATATAATTTTAATAGGAAAATAATAGCAAACATAACTTTTCATATTTAAGATTTAACTAAATGGGTTATACTGGGATCTTGTTTGGAAAGTAATTTTTTGGAAAGGAGCTTACCTGTGGAAGAAGGGATTGAACAGCTAATCAAAATGGTAGCTAATTTAAAAGTTACCATGGAAGAGAAGTTTGAGAGGATTGACCTCAGGTTTGATAGTATTGAACAAAAGCTGGTCGAACACGATGAAAGATTTGAGAAAATCGAGCAGAAATTGGATATTATGGAAGAAAAGCTGTTTGAACATGACAAAAGATTTGATAAGATTGAAAATAAGTTTATTAATACCATTAAAATTATTGGACATGATGTGCAGAATAATAAAAAGCATATTGAACGGATTGAAAACAATGATGATTACTATAAAATCAGTGAATAATAAAGTGAGGATGCCTGCTATCACCCTGATTTTGCCCGTAAAAATAATATTATATTAGGAGATAAAAATGAGAATTGTAGTTTTAAACAGTGGAAGAAAAAAAGGAAATACCAGAACCATAATAGATAATATTAAGGATAATTTAAAATTAAAAAAAGCAGAATGGGTATATTATAATCTTAATGATTATGACATCAATTACTGTAAGGGTTGTGAACTTTGTCTTCGTCAGGGAAATTGTGTGATTGAAGATGATGTCCAAATATTAATGGAGGCTTTAAAAAAAGCTGATGGAGTAATTATGGCTTCACCAGTATATATGGGTAATATTTCTGGCAAATTAAAAACTTTTATTGATCGAACCTGCAGATGGTATCATAGACCTGAGTTGATTGGTGTTCCCCTGCTTTCTGTAGTTTCTACAGCTGGATCTGATTTAAAACACACTCTTAATTATCTAGAGAAAACAGGTATTTATTGGGGTATGCAGCCAGCAGGAAAAATAGGTAAAAAGTTTAAAGAATATGATTTAATTGAACAGGTCGAATATAAAAATTTTATCTGGCATCTTAAGAATGAGCAAGTCCATTATTCTCCTTCATTAAAACAATTAATTTATTATCAAGTACAGAAAATACTGGCAGAGAAGATATTGGATAAAGATCGTAAGTTCTGGGAACAAAAAGGTTGGCTGAATGAATTATTTTATTATGATTGCCGGATTAATATTTTCAAGAAGTCAATAGCAACTTTATTTTATAAATTTTTAAAGAAAAAAATTGCAGATAAAAAAATTACCTAATTGTAGCCAAGAAAGCCTCGTCAAATAATTTAGATTTAGAAATATGTGTGTTGATTTGTGTATTTTTTCTAAGTTCTTAACAAGATCTAGTTGCCAAATTAAAAGAGATAAAAAAAGCTATAAAGAGTTATGATACTTTGGAAGAGTTAACTAATAACCTTGAAATTTAGTATTATTGTATGAACCATCAGGTTTTAAAATTAGTATAAAAAAAGAAAATAAAATATTTTACTAAGAATCGTTATCTTTCAAAAGGTAGCGGTTATATTTTTTAAAGCAACTATAAGTCCTTTACTTCAGGTGGAATATGAGCTCAGTCAGGAAGAAAAGCCATTTATTGTTATATCATATAAAATATGATAAAATGTAGACAAATATTTAAGTGTGGTGAGTAAAATGATTTCTAAGAAAGAAAAGAATATTATTATTAATTTTTTAAAAAATCAGATAGATCCTGAGTTAATCTACATATTTGGTTCATTTTCCAGAGATAAAGAAAGAAGAGATAGTGATATAGATATTGCTTTTTTATCCAGTGCTGAATTTGAAGAGTATAATATATTTCTCCTGGCC
>CAZOON010000157.1:0-4531 GCA_964581445.1 uncultured Halanaerobiales bacterium
AAAATATATTTCAGATAGAATAGTTGTTATTACTGCAAAATACATCAAGCAATATAAATTTTCCTTAAAATATTTTTTATTTTTCATTAAAAATATTATACCCAGTAATAATATTGTCGAGATAATATATTCACTTACTTTTTTAAATAATGTAAGACCAGAGCCTTCAATATAACAATCAGGAAATATTGGCAAATAAAATAAAGTTAATAAAAATATTAGAGAAAAAAGAAAATAAATCAAAATAATTTTGTTTTTATTAAAACTCCTCTTTAAAAAATAAAATGATATTAAAAGGGAAATACTTTCAAAATATCTGGCTATTATCCATAATTGGGTGGGTAAATTTGAATCATAATTGATAAAAACACCCATTCCTTTATATGCCAAAGTATGAATTAAATCAAATCCCCCTACAAAGGCATAGGCTATCCCCAAAAATGCCAGATAATAATTTTCAGATATTTCCATAGTATTTATTGCAATTACAAAAATATTAAAAGCTATAAGTATACTGATTAATTCAATAAGGCTATGAAATAATAGATAGTTTATAAAACTTAAATATATAAAAAATATTATTATAATTGAAAGTAATAAAATATTTATAAAATATAATTTTTTCTCTTTAAAAATTTCCATTATCATCAACTCATTTAGAATATTTTTTAATCTCTATCCCCTTATCTAAAGACATTCTGCACATGAGAAAAATATATAATATAAGTACTTAAAACAATCCAGAATATAATAAAAATATTAGAAAAAAAACTCACATTTATTTCCCATATTTTCTTTTTTATCATATACCAGATTATGCTATAGATTATTAAAATAAGTCCCAAAATTATTAATTCTAATCTATAGATATTAAATAATACTGGATTATCCCAGGCAAAGAAAAAACTTATATTATAAACTTTGGCGGCAAACATAAGCAAAATAGAAATACTCCAGTATAAATAATTATTTCTGTCACTTTTTATTAAGATATTATAAACAAGCAATAAAATTAAAGGAATGGGAATCACATTAATTACCCAGACTATAAAGGCAACTAGCAATGAATAGATACTGTTGATGATAAAAGAAAAAAATGTTGATAATGGTTTAGAGCTAAATTTTGAAGGTATTTTATTCTTTATATCAACATTTGTTGTCTTATAATATATGTCATATCTTTCTTCTTCATCCCTGAGCCAAAACAAAAAACGATCTCCTGATTGTTTATTTATCAAAACAGGATATTTTTCATACTTACTACCACCTGCAAGTAATTGAGATGGTATTATTTTTTTCATATCAGGTCTCAATCTAGTCCATAAGATATCGGTATTTCTCTGTGATTGAAATGATACATGACCAAATTAATTACTATAAATTAACTCAATTATATTATTATTGTTTACAAGAAATATTCCCGGACAATAACCACCAATATTTTTATAGTTTAAAAATTTATTTTTAAGTTTTCCATTCTCATCAAATATTAAATAATTTAAATAATGTATTTGCTTACTATTTTTATCTACCCAGACCATATGAAAATTATTTTCTACTTTTATCACATGAAGAGGGTCTGGTTGAGAAAAATCAAGATTAAGCTCGGTAACCTTTCTGGCAGAATTAATGATTTCTCCATTACAATTAATAGCCATATAATAAAGCACAGGCTTCCATTCTATTTTTTCAAGCCAGATGATATTAAAACCCTCACTGCTATTGATTAATCTGGCCAGTTTTATATCTGAGACATTAATATCCATGGGAATCTTTATCTCATCTGTAATCCTACTTCCTTCAAATTTATAAATCTCCCATTTAAATTCTTCTGAAATATTTGCTGTAAGCAGTAAAAACTCTTTATCACTGACTCCTTCCATGGCAAATAAACTCTGCTTGTTTTCATTATCTATATTCAACTCAACTATATTAATTTTATTTCCATCTAAAAAATTTATTTTAATTAGATTAAAACCTTTTTTATTATCACCTTTTATATTCCATCCAACAATGGCTATTAATTCATTATTATCTTTTTTTACTAATTTCAAAAATGGTCTACTTAGATTTTTTATAATAGCTCCATTTAATAAATCTGATTTTAATAAAATATTTCCTGATACATCTCTTTTTTCCAGAACAAGCTTTTCTTTACTTTTATATAATAGATATAAATTATTATCACCATCAATTTCATAGGATATATCTGGATTAGTACTTATAGAAGAAAGCTTTACTTCATTACTCCAGTCTTCTTTATAATACCAGTTATTATTCTTTGTATTCCAATCAATTTCTTCAGGAGCCTCTATCATAACACTATTTATTTTTTTCTTAAAATTCCAGCTTCTTTTCCTTTCTGATAAACTCCATTCTTTCTCTTCGATACTGCCATCATTAAAAACAAAAATAATTTCTGCTTTCTTTTGAGGAAGCCTTTTTAAAGTCCTGCTCTCTATTAAACTAAGCCCCTCTTTCCCCTGATAATCAACCCTGCTTATTGATAAATCGTTTTTTCTATTACTATAAACAGAATTAAAAATAAATATATTAAGGATAATAATAAATATTAATGCAATAATATAATATTTATTTTTCAATTCTATCAGCCCCTAATAAATTCATATATTTAGAAAAATCTGTTTTAACTATTCCATTTTTCGTAGTTTTGTAAAGCTCTATTTTTCCTATTTCCTTTATTTGTTTATAGGACTTTATTTTATTATTTATTAAATTGTTTAAATGTTTTATTGTTCCCCTGTTACCATCTAATATTTTAATTTCTTCTCCAATTAATTTTTTTATATGATCTCTATAATATATAAAATGAGTACAGCCAAGAACAATTGAAGAATATTCACTCATATTGTAATCCCTAAACTTAGTACTCAAATATTTTATTATTATATTATTATCAAAAGTATAACTTTCTGCATAATCTACTAATTCCGGTAATGCCAGTGAATCAACCCTGGACCTGTAGTCATGTTTCTTGACTAAATCATTATATTTATCCTCTTTTAAAGTTAATGGTGTTGCCAGAACCAGTATTCTATCTTCTTTATTTTTTTCAAGAGCATATTTTACAGCAGGCTCCATACCTACAATTGGAAAATCATATTTTTCTCTTAATTCATTAACCCCTATACTTGTGGCAGTGTTGCAGGCAATTAACAGGGCATCAATCCCCATATTTTCCAAATTCCCTACAATATTAAATATAAATGATTTCACCATTTTTTTTGATTTTATTCCATATGGAACATTAAAGCTATCAGCAATATATATATAATCCTCATAAGGCATGATTTCCAGGGACTCATTTAGTACTGTTAGTCCCCCAACCCCGGAGTCAAATATTCCTATTTTCATATCATCACCATCTTTATTTTATATAAATATCCCTTATTATAATAATTTTTCTATTTCTATATCAAAATTATTATATAAATCAATATAATTTCCACCAACTTTAATTATCGGTTTATTGGGATGCCTGGGATTTATAAATATTACCTCTGCTGATCTCCCATCATTTAATTTTACCTCTTCTTTTACAAAGTAATTTGGTATTTTATTCAAAAATATCTGTACAAGTTTATAATCAAAAACTCCTATTATCTCTTCATGAAAAAGTTTTATTGCTTCAAATGGAGAACAACCCGGTTTGTAAATTCTCTCTGCAGTAATTGCATCAAAAGTATCAACAATACCCAGTATCCTTCCGAAAAAAGGAATCTTTTTCCCTTTTATATTAAAGGGGTAACCACTACCATTATAACGTTCATGATGTGTCAATACCCCCTGGGCTGTTTCTTTTGAAATATGTTTATTCTCTTTAAGCATTTCATAACCATAGATACTATGTTTTTTCATTATTTCATATTCATCATCACTTAATTTACCTGGTTTGTTTAATATATCATCACTAATATAAGCCTTCCCAATGTCATGAAGAAATCCTGCTTGAGTTAATTTAATAATATTTTCATTACTCAATTCCAGCCAATTTCCAAACATATAGGCAAGCATACCAACATTTATAGAATGAGAATAGGTATATAAATCTGCTTCTCTAACCTTGCTTAATAAAGATATTATATCCTGGTCATTGCCCATAGTAGTAACTTGATAGGTTAATTCCTTTATTTCTTCATATTTAATATCTTTTTTATTTCTAGTTCTTTTAAATATATTTTGCATATGGTCCCTGGCATATTTATATTTATACTCACCCTTTTGAATCCTTTCATAATTCTCTTTAATCTGCTTTTCACTCTCATTATATACATAAATATATTCAAATGAAAGCTCCTGTAATTTGTCTATCTTGTGTTTATTTAAAAAACTTCCTCTAGGTAAAAAAACACCGCCAAATTCATACACGATATCTCTGGCTATCTTCATACCTTCCTGCAATTCATTAATATCTTTTTTTGTTATATTCCGAAAATTTTTATTATTTTCCATTACTATAACCCCTCTACATTTAAAAGCAAAATATGCATTTTATGGCAATAATAATATT
>CAZOON010000158.1:0-4515 GCA_964581445.1 uncultured Halanaerobiales bacterium
ACTTTTAATGTACCTTCTTATCAGTTTGCTGGTGGGAAGGTATTTTTTTGAAAAATAATACTAATTACTAAATTTATAAATAAAACAAGGGGGAAAAAAATGAACTTTATTGAACAAACAGGAGAAAATTTACAGGACTTGAGGGAAAACAATATTACAATAGATAAAAGAATTATCCTTGCAATACAACATATGTTCGCAATGTTTGGTGCGACAATACTTGTTCCTGCTTTAACAGGTTTAGACCCGGCGGTAGCACTTTTTACATCAGGATTGGGAACGCTTGTATTTCACTTAATTACTAAAGGGAAGGTACCAGCATACCTGGGTTCCTCTTTTGCATTTATTGCTCCAATAATTGCTGCTAAAAAGAGTTTTGGTATAGACGGTGTCATGGTTGGAATAATTGCTGCTGGTTTAGTTTACTTTTTAATGTCATTATTGATAAAGGTTATCGGAACAGAATTTTTTCGTAAATTACTGCCACCTGTTGTTGTTGGACCTGTTATTATAACTATAGGTCTGGGGCTTGCTCCTACTGCAAAAGATATGGCCTCTCAACATTTATTAACTGCAGCAGTTACACTGGCTATTACTATAGGTATTAGTATGTTTGCACGTGGAATTTTCAAAGTTATCCCCATTTTAATAGGTATTATTGGCGGGTATCTTTTTGCGGCTACTCAGGGTTTGATTGATTTTGCACCTGTTCAGAATGCCGCCTGGTTTGCCCTTCCAGATTTTACTTTTCCGGTTTTAAAGGGTAATTTAAAGGTTATTTCTCTTATTGCCCCTATTGCTCTTGTTACAATGGTTGAACATCTGGGTGATGTACTGGCTCTTGGAACAACAACAAAGAAAGATTTTGTATCAAACCCGGGTTTGCATAGAACCTTAATGGGTGATGGAATTGCAACTGCTCTGGCTGGTTTTTTTGGAGGGCCACCTAATACAACTTATGGAGAAAATATTGGCGTTCTTGCTCTGACAAAGATATACAATCCCTTTATTATTCAAATGACAGCAGTTTTGGTTTTTAGTGTTAGTTTTATACAAAAAATTGGAGTAATGATTCAAACTATTCCAGGTGCTGTTATGGGTGGAATTGTGTTCTTGTTATTTGGAATGATTGCTTCTATTGGTTTAAGAACATTGATTGAAAATCAGGTAGACCTTTCAAATAATAGAAATCTGGTCATAATTTCAATAATACTTGTTGTTGGAATAAGTAATTTAACTATTAATCTAGCTGGTCTACAATTTGCAGGCATGGGTCTTGCTGCACTGGTTGGAATTATATTAAACTTGATATTGCCAGAGGATTTAAATGAGGAAAGTAATTAAATATTTATGAGGAGGTCAAAACATGGGTTTAGAAAAAAAAGATTTTCTTGGATTGTATGATGCCTCAGAATCCGATATATATAAGATTTTGGATACAGCAATAAGTATGAAAGATATATTTACCAGAACGGTGAAAAAAGTACCAACTTTGAGAGGAAAAACAATATTAAATTTATTTTTTGAGCCAAGCACAAGAACAAAATCTTCTTTTGATCTGGCAGCAAAAAGGTTAAGTGCAGATGTAATGAGTATTTCAAAATCTATGAGTAGTGTGCAAAAAGGTGAGACAATGCTGGATACTGCTAAAACACTGGAAGTTATGGGTACAGATCTTGTAGTAGTTAGACATAGTGCACCTGGTGCAGCAAAATTTTTAGCAGATAATCTAAATGCAGGTGTATTAAATGCTGGTGATGGAGCTCATGCTCATCCTACCCAGGCTTTACTTGATTTATATAGTATCAGGGAAAATAAGGGAAAAATAAAAGGTTTAAAAGTATTGATTGTTGGTGATATAGCACATAGTAGAGTAGCTCGTTCAAATATCTGGGGTTTAAATAAACTTGGTGCTGAAGTAAGGGTGGTTGGACCAGCAACATTAATACCAAAAGAAATAGAAAAAATGAGTGTCGATATTTATAACAATCTTGATGAGGCCCTAGATGGTGTAGATGTTGTTAATATATTACGAATACAATTAGAAAGACAGGAAAAAGGACTTTTTCCTTCTATCAGGGAATATAGACATTTTTACGGTATGAATCAGGAGAGATTAAATAAACTGGCAGATGACGTATTAATAATGCATCCTGGTCCAATGAACAGGGGTATTGAGATTGAGAGTACTGTTGCTGATGGTAAAAATTCTGTTATTACTGAACAGGTGACAAATGGTGTTGCAGTTAGAATGGCACTTTTATATTTATTAGTCGGGAGGGAGATAGAAGATGAAAATCTTACTTAAAAATGGAAGACTTATTGATCCTATCAATGATCTTGATGGTAAATATGATATTTTAATAGCCAATGGAAAGATTTTAAAATTAGAAAAAAATATTAATGAAGATGATTTAAAGGTTATTAATTTAGACGGTAAAATTATATTACCAGGTTTAATAGATATGCATACACATCTTCGAGAACCCGGTTTTGAAGAAAAGGAAACTATAAAAACAGGCTGTGAAGCAGCGGCAGCTGGAGGTTTTACAGCAATAGCTAGTATGCCAAATTCAAATCCAGTTGCAGATAATCCGGCAACAGTAGAATATATACTTTCAAAAGCGGAGGAAGGTGTAGTAAAGGTTTATCCCATAGGTAGCATTACTAAAGATAGTGCCGGGGAAGAGCTTGCGGAGATAGGTTTTTTGCACAGGTCTGGTGTTAAAGCACTTTCAGATGATGGCAATCCAGTTATGAATGGTGAAATCATGAGAAGAGCGATGGAGTATGCCGGGGCTTTTGATCTTCCGATTATTAGTCATTGTGAGGACTTAAACCTTTCTAGTGATGGGGTAATGAATGAAGGATACAATTCTACAATATTAGGTTTAAAACCAATTCCGGCCGCAGCAGAAGAAGTAATGATTGCACGTGATATAATTCTTGCAGAATTAACTGATTCTGTTCTACACATTGCTCATTTGAGTACAGCGAGAGGATTAGAAATGCTTGCGGATGCTAAACAAAGGGGCTTGAAAGTAAGTGCTGAAGTTACCCCTCATCATTTGACATTAACAGATGAAACAGTAAAAGGTTTTAATCCTGATACCAAAGTTAACCCACCATTAAGAAGTAAAGATGATGTAGAAGCTCTAAAAAATGGTCTTAAAGAGGGTATAATAGATGTTATAGCTACTGATCATGCACCACATACTTTTGAAGATAAATTAGGAGAATATGATTATGCTGCTTTTGGTATATCAGGATTGGAAACAGCTCTGGGAATTATTTATCAAGAATTAATTAGTGAAGGATTTATTGATTGGAGAGATCTTGTGAATTTAATGGGGAAAAATCCTGCTTCTATACTGGGTTTACCATATAAAGGACTACATGAGGGAGAAATAGCTGATATAACAATATTTGATGAGGAAAAAGAATGGATTGTAGATCCACAAAAGTTTAAATCTAAAGGTAAAAATACGCCCTATGCAGATAAGAAAATAAAGGGTAAGGTGATATATACAATAGTTGATGGCAAAATAGTCTATGATGATGGTGGTGATGAAGGTAAAATACTTTATTGATTTGCTTATAGAAAAGATAAATAAAAAAAACAGTCATATTTGTGTTGGTCTGGACCCTCATCCAGAATTAATTCCACCATATTTGATAAGTAAAGCAGAAAGGGCTGGAGAAAAATCTTCAGCTCTGAGCTTTGCAGTTCTTGAATTTAATAAAAAGATTATAGATAATATCTATGATTTAACAGCCGTGGTAAAACCACAAATTGCTTTTTATGAACTAATGGGTGCAGAAGGTATTAAGGTATTAGAGCAGACTATTGCATATGCACATAAAAAAGGTTTAATTGTTCTTCTTGATGCTAAAAGGAATGATATAGGTTCTACTGTTAATGCTTATTATAATGCATATATGCGTGGAGAGAATAGTGTTGATGCTATTACTATAAATCCATATCTTGGCTCTGATAGCATTTTACCATTTCTGATTAATGAAGAAAAAGGAGCCTTTTCATTAATTAAGACATCGAATCCCGGTGCAGATGAAATCCAGGATTTAGAATTGAAAAATGGAAAAAAATTGTTTCAAGAAATAGGACAATTTATATCACAGCAGGGGAAAAAATATTCAGGAAAAAATAATTATTCAAATTTAGGGGCTGTTGTTGGAGCAACTTATCCTGAAGAATTAAAGCTTTTAAGGCAGGAAATGAAAGAAACATATTTTTTAATTCCTGGTTTTGGAGTACAGGGAGGTAAAGTAGAGGATATTAAGTATGCTTTTAATAAAGATGGTTATGGTGCAATTATTAATTCTTCTAGAGGAATTTTATTTGCATATCATTATGAAGGTATAGATGAAAAAGAATATGCAATAACAGCAAGAAAGGCTGCAATGAAAATGCGTGATGATATAAATAAAATAATAAAAATAATAAAAAAATATGTAAAAAAAGAAAATAAATGTTTCGCAGGAAACATTTATTAA
>CAZOON010000159.1:0-4487 GCA_964581445.1 uncultured Halanaerobiales bacterium
AAGTTAATTTTGATTGAATCTTTTTTTCTGTAATATCAGAATATTTAACAACAAAATCAATTTGTTTTTCTATAAGATCAATATTATTATAGTTTCTAAGCTCAATAAAATCTTTTAATATTTTAGTTAGTTTATTAATCTCAACGTTTGCCTTGATTTTTATATTAATATTATTATATTTAACTTTATAATTGTCTTTAAGTTCTTTTATATCAATTATTTTTTCAACATCATTCAACTGCATTAAATGGAAAATAGATTC
Organism: uncultured Halanaerobiales bacterium; assembly: GCA_964581445.1. Taxonomy (GTDB): domain Bacteria; phylum Bacillota; class Halanaerobiia; order Halanaerobiales; family CAZOON01; genus CAZOON01. The sequence continues at coordinate 263 of CAZOON010000159.1, forward strand.
AAATATCATATTTAAATTAAGCAAATCAAGTTTATTTATTACTTTTTTAGGAAGTAAATCACATTCCTTTCCTGTCCCTGAATATTTACAGGGTATTCGTTTTATGGGGGATATACTTATTACAGATTTAAACCTATTTATTTTTGGTTTCACTATATTGATAACTGTTATCCTTACGATAATAATTAAGAAGACTAATCTGGGTATCGCCATGCGTGGAGTATCATATAACAAAGATACAGCAGAAGCCATGGGAATTAACAGTAATTCTGTTATTGTAGCCACATTCATTATCGGCTCAGCCCTGGCAGCTTTAGCTGGAGTAGCATGGGGTTTACAATATAGTAATGTCCGTCCTAATATGGGTTATCTACCTGGTATAAGTGGTTTTATAGCTGCAGTTCTGGGTGGTATAGGAAATATAACTGGTGCAGCTATCAGTGGATTTATTCTTGGTGTAGGACAGGTGCTTTTCGTAGGTTTCCTACCTTCCAGTTTTTCTGGTTATAGACCTCTGTTTGTCTGGATTCTGCTTTTTATAATCCTTTTCATTAAACCTTCAGGATTATTTAAGGCAAATATTAAATGGGAGTAGGATAATTATGAAATCAGCAAAAAACAACTTAGACAATATTATTAAAAATAGAACAATCATGAGTATTATTGGTATTATTTTCCTTGCACTTTTATTACTATATGCAAATAATCATCTTAGTGGATATTATCATAGATTGGTTCTTTTATTTGGTATTAATGTCATCCTGACTTTAAGTTTAAACATTACCAATGGTTATGCAGGTATATTTTCACTTGGCCATGGTGGCTTAATGCTAGCTGGAGGTTATGCCACAGCGCTCTTAACCCTGCCAATTGAATTTAAGGCAAATGCTCTCAATCTGCCTCTATGGTTAGAGACCATACAGCTTCCTTTTGTTCTCTCTATAATTATTGCCGGACTTATAGCAATGATTGTAGGCTTAACTATTCTATTACCAGCCTTTCGTCTTAAAGGTCACTATTTTATCCTGGCCTCTATGGGAATTAATATTATAATGATTAATATTGCGGAAAATGTTCGCTCTGTAACTAATGGGGCAACAGGCTTGAGAGGTGCACCACCTTTTACAAATATCTGGTGGATATTTAGCATCCTGGTTCTTTTAATCTATTTAATGTGGACTATGTTGACCTCTAAATATGGCCGAGCAGTAAAATCCATTGGAAAAGATGAAGGACTGGCCCAGGCCCTGGGTGTAAATATAAGTAAATATAAAGCACTGGCTTTTATGATCAGCAGTTTCTTTACAGGAGTAGGCGGAGCCCTCTGGACTCACCTGATATTAACTATAAGTCCATCCTCTTTTGACCTGCTGGTAGTCTTCCAGGTCGTTATGATGATGGTTATCGGAGGAGTTTCCAGTATTACAGGTTCTATCCTCGGGGCAGCAATCATTACAATTGTACTTGAAATACTACAACCCGTCCAGGAAGGTATGCTTATATTTGGGTTTCAATTACCACAGATGTTTGGTCTGGCTCAGGTCTTACTGGCGCTCTTCCTGATTATTATTATCATTAATAAGCCAGAGGGTCTAATGGGAGAAAAAGAATTCAGTTTGGAGCATTTAAGTAAATTTATCAATAAATTTAGAAATAAAGAAGAAAGCTCCAGTATATAAATTATTTTTTCGGGAAAAAATATTTATTTAAAAAATACAGGGGTATAAAAAGATATAAAAAAACTTTACCCCTCCTTTTCTCGAATTTAATAGTAAAATTAAACCTTAATCTTCCCTCTATTTAAAAAGCTCTATTAAATTTATCTCCAGACCCTGAAAAACAAAAGAGTTCACTGTCTCTTCTTTTTTATAAGTTATTGTTCTTTCTATTTCTCTATCTTTAAATAAATATATGTTAAGTTCTTTTGAAAAAGGATTTACTATCCAGTATTCTTTTACGCCTCCTGACATATACAAATCCAATTTTTGAATAATATCTTTACTCCTGCTACTTTCAGAAAGTACTTCTACTACCAAAGTAGGAGTACCCAAATAAGTGTCATCTTCTTTTATATTTTCCTTGTCACAGATAACCAACAAATCAGGTTGGACAACATTTGCTTCATCTTCTTTATAAATAGTTATATCAAATGGAGAAGTAAGTGCCTGACATTCATTATCTTTAAACCAACCTATCAATCTACTGAATATTTCAGCCACTATCCTTTGATGATTATATTTTGGAGATGCTAACAAATAAATTTGACCATCTATATATTCATATCTATTCTCACTTTCCCAGTTGATTTTTAAATATTCCTCATAAGTAACCTTCATCCCCTCATGACTGTATGCTGATGAGCCTTCATGTATTATATATTCATCATTTTCATAAAATTTGACTAAGCGGGCCATTTTTTTACCATTTCTGGTAATTATAATATCCTCTTCATTTACCAGACTAAGGTATTTTCCAAAATTATTCTGGATTTTTGTACTACTTATAATCATATACTCACCCCTTATTATATTATTAGTTAATATATTAACTAATCTAATTAATATAATCAATTTCTTAGCTATTTTAAATATATTTGATATATAAATTTTTGGCAAATAAAGGATTTTAAAGTCTTTGTGTCGAATTATATATATAACTAAATATTATTCATCCAGAAAGACAAGGAGGAAACCCATTATGATGAATGTTGACATTGCCTTTGGTGTCATTACCAACTACATCGACAATCCTTCCCCCTACCTAAAATTTCTGGAAAATGCAAGCAAACATAATTATAAACCCCCAAAACTAATTATCGCCTATTCACATGGATTTAATAATAAAATCGTAGAAAGATTAAAACAAATTACAGAACTTTATTTAATCAAAATTCCTGCTGACCAAAAGCTTCAGAAAGAATTAAAAAAAATTGGCCTGAGTAATGAAGCAATAAAAACTTTTCTTTTCTGTGAAAAATTCTCTAAATACGGCCTTATACCCTATGGAAAACGACGCAATATAGTATTAATCAAGGCAGCATTGCTTGCAGAAAAACTGGACTATCTCTTTTTTATTGACACAGATGTTAAACCATATATACTGCTAAATAATAAAGGTAAATTTGCCGAAGTTAATTATATCAAGCGACACCTCCAGCATTTGAAGAAAAAAAACGTAGTTATAAGCAGCAGCGACTATTCCGGTTATTATATTATCCCACCAATAAAATTTTCTGGCCTGAAAGATTTACTGATTGGCCTGCAAAAACAGGAGGCCTATGAAATTTTTAATAATAATCCCAGCGGACTTATTACAGCTCACAAAGATGCAAAAAATATCCAGGAAAGCAATAAGGTTCTGGGGGGAAATCATGCCCTAAAATTATCTGAATCTAAGAACCTGTCACCATATTTTTCTACTACATACACCTTTAAAAAACAGCTTTTTCTGGGCAGAGGGGAAGACACCCTGCTTGGTAAAAATATATCTTTAAGGGGTAAAAAAATAATTGATATTGATACCAGAATCTTTCATAATACCTTTGGTAATTTTCCAGAAAAACCTGATATAAAAGAAAAAGATATTCAAGAAAGATTTTATCTTGCCTGTATGGGATGGCTGGGACGCAACCCCTTTCTTAATTGGTATCTCAAGGAAATAGGTGAAATTACTTATCAGGAATTCAAAAGCAGAAAGGAAGAACAAAAAGAAAAACTGCTTATTGCCAGCCCAAAACTGGTTAATTATCTTCATAACAACAGCTTTGCCCACCTGCCGGATGCCTTTGATAGTGCCTATACACAGCTGGAAAAGATGAAAGAAGAATTCAACCGAACATATAAAGCCTGGGAAGAATTGGTGAAGATAATCAAATAAAGGAGGTAATTAAAAATGAGAATCCTATTGGTCAATCATTTCCCTCTTGAAGGTTCAGGTAGTGGGGTTTATACCAAAAATATTGCCAGCCAGCTTTCTAAAAATGGTCATGAAGTTAAAGTAATAGTTGTGGATAATGAACCTGCCGGCAACTATGATTTTCCGGTAAGGGTAATAAATAATTATCAGTTCCCCTGTTTTACCACCCATCCTAAAAGCAACAATACCTTTTATAATCTAAGCCCTCAGGAGATGAATGATTATCTAAATGATTTTATTACTACCATAAAAGAAGAGGTAAATAAATTTAAACCAGATCTGATCCACAGCCAGCATATCTGGGTAGCAG
>CAZOON010000160.1:0-4483 GCA_964581445.1 uncultured Halanaerobiales bacterium
TTATAAATACTTTTAGAAATTCTATCATAAATTATTTCATATATTTGTTTATATAAAGGATTATAGCTTAGTTTTTCATTGCGCATTATATTTCTCCTTTGAATATAGTTTCAAAGTTAAGATGGAAAAATCCCAGACATTTTTATAAGTATTTATTTTATCTTTTTACCCTGCCTGAGGTATTTCCTCCAGCAATAGTTTCAACCTCAGCAATACTTACATGGTTGAAATCTCCAGGAATGGATTGTTTCAAACAGGAAGCAGCAGCACCAAATGCAGCAGATTCCTGTATTTCCCTGCCACTTAATAATGAATATATTAAACCACCGGCAAATGAATCTCCACCACCAACTCGGTCAACTATATGAATATCATATTTATTGGATTTAACAAAATTTTCACCATCATAAAGTACTACTAACCAGCCATTATCTGATGCACTGTGACTTTCCCTTAAATGACTTCCCACTAATTCCAGGTCAAATTTTTCAATTAATTGTTCTGCTACTTTTCTATAAGCTTCAACCTCTAAATCTCCACTTCTTATATCTGAACCACTGCTGATACCAAATACCATTTCAGCATCTTCTTCATTTGCTATTACTATATCAACATATTCCATTAATTTTGACATTACCTTATTTGCTTCATCAGTACTCCATAACTTTGCCCTATAATTTAAATCACAACTAACTTTCAGATTATATTCCTTTGCTTTTTTAGCAGCTGCAATTGTCACTTCAGACATATTTTTACTTAAAGCAGGTGTAATACCAGTAAAATGAAACCAGTCTTTATCTTTAAAAATACTATCCCAGTCAAACTCTCCAGGCTGTGTTTCAGCAATAGCTGAATGAGCCCTATCATATATAACATTGGATGAACGTTGACTGGCACCATTTTCACAATAATAGATGCCTAAACGGTCTCCACCTCTTAAAATATAATCAGTTTTAACACCATATCTTCTTAACTCATTATATGCTGCCTGGCCAACGGGGTTATCCGGCAACTTTGTAACATAATATGTGTCAAGGCCAAAATTGGCTAAAGAAACACTTACATTTGCTTCTCCGCCACCATAAATAATATTAAAACTATCTGTCTGCACAATCCTTTTATAATCTGGCGGTGTCAACCTTAGCATAATTTCACCAAAAGTTACAACTTTATTATTCACATTAATCATCCTTTCTGTTTATTTATATATCGTTTATTTGAATAATTAATTATTTCTGGCTGCTCTTATTTTTTCTACAAACTCTTTAGCCGTATCTCTTACCTTTTCATAGTCATTTACCTTTGCACCTGCTGTTAGAGAACTTCCTGCACCAACAGCAAAACTACCAGCATTAATCCAATCCTGAACATTATCCAGATTAACCCCTCCTGTAGGTAATAATGGTGCCTGAGGTAGTGGCCCCTTTATTGATGAAATAATTTTAGGCCCAAAAAGAGATGCGGGAAATACCTTAACTACATCAGCACCTGCCTCCATAGCCCTTAATACTTCTGTAACACTCATAGCTCCTGGCATTACAATCTTTTGATATCTATTACATAATTTTATTGTCTCTATATCCAGGGTCGGTGAAACTATATATTCCGCACCAGCTAAAAGACACGCTCTTGCAGTCTCTGCATCCAAAACAGAACCAGCACCAATAATAATCTCATTATCTGTATAATTTTCCGCAAGACTTTCAATAACCTTTACTGCTCCAGGAACTGTCATGGTAATTTCGATAGCAATAATACCCCCAGCTTTTACAGCCTCAGCAATTTTTAAAGCCTTTTCTGAATTTTCCGCTCTAACTACAGCAACTATACCAGAATCTCCGATCCTCTTTAAATTTTCAACTTTTTCTATCACATCTATCTCCCCTTATATAATGTTAATATAATATTTGTACCGCATTACAAAATAGCGTTTCATGTTATTTGTAAAAAAATATGTAAAAATCTCTTACCAAACCCTAAATATCCAGTGTGTTTCATAATATGAAATCATGTTTCGTATTATACTTAAATTATATCTTCTATAGTAAATATAATAATCCTTCTTTTTTTTTAAATTTTTTTAATTTTTTTTATAATATTAACTCGCCCTTTTCTCATCCATAACGATTTCATAAGCCTCCTGTATTTCTTTGAATTTCTCCTGAGCAAATTTAACAAATTCTTCTGGCAATCCTTTACCAATTATGTAATCCGGATGATATTTTTTAGCAAGCTCCCTGTATTTTTTCTTTATTTCACTTTTACTGGCATCTTTGGTAGTACCCAGTATTTTATAATATTTTTCAATATCTTCTTCATTAATGTATCTAGATTTAATACCTTCAAACTCCATATCACTTATATTAAAAATCTTTTTAGTTTCATTCAAATAATATTTTTCTTTTTCATGTAAACTACCATCTGCCATAGCAAGCTGTGTTAATAACTCCATCATAGTAATAAGTAATTCCCTTTGATTACTGAAATAACTATAAAATTGATGAGCAAAATCAAGGAATGAATCTGGATTATCCTTTGCTGCATTAAAAATCTTAATTGCCAGTTCATGTGTTCTTTTATCTAGCTGCAAACCATTTTTAATAAAATTCTCTACAAGATCAAGTTCAGATCTTGATATCTTTCCATCTGCCCGGGCAAACTTAGCAAGCATGGAAAAAGTAGTGGTAAAAAATATCATTTGTAATTTTTCCTGACTTGCAAATCGATTATTCACCCCTGATCCTACTTGATTTTTATCAAAACTGTTACCCATAGCAACTCCTAATACAGCCCCAAGAGGACCACCAAGAACAAATCCTAAACCTCCACCAATTATCTTTCCTGCCCAACCCATTTATTTACCTCCTGTAATATGTTTTCATTATTCGATTAATTATTTATATACATATTACATATTTAGCTATATTTTTATGAATTCCTGCAAGAAAGATAAGATTAAAACAATTCTAACTTAATAAGCAATCAATCTGTTTTTCCACTTTCTTTTGAATTCTTTCTCTACTTTCATTTGTTCTTTCCATTATATAAAATAATAAAATACCATGGATATAATTTGCTATTATATCTTCTAGCTGTAGTAATTTATTTTCAGCTATGATTCCTTCACTAACACAATCCTTAAAATATTCCCGCAACAAAGCAACCACTGTAGGATTAATAACCCTGTCCTGAATTTCAGCTGGTAATCCCTTGAAATCATGAATAAAATCCTGGAGAAAAATCAACTTAAATACATTGGGATTATCAAAAAAATATTCCAGATATGCAACACAGGCCCTTATGAATCTATATTTAATATCCTCAATATCTCGAACCATTTCCAATACATATTCCCTGCTCTCAATCCAGTATTCGGCAGCACAATATCCTAAAAGTGCATTTAAATCTGTAAAATAGTTATATAAGGTTCCAGGGGCATAACCTGCCAGATCAGCGACTTTTTTAACCGAAAGATTATCTACCCCTTCTTTTTTAATAATCTCCATTGCAGCATCAATAAAATACTTCCTTTTTCTTGCTTCCTGGATGCTCTTTTTATCCATTAATATCTACTCCTTATCTTAAAGCTTTCTCCATTGATTTTAGATAGGCTTTACTACTAACTGTTGCACCTGATATTATATCAACATTAAGGCTTTGCTTATCTATAACCCTACTAAATAGTTCCTCAATTACTTCAGGTTTAGAAAATTTTAGATCTTCAACTAAATTAATTTTTGTAATCTGCTGGTCCTTTATTATTATTTCAATTTTATTACTCCATCTACCTCCATCATATTCCCCTCTATACACACCATCATCTATTGCAGAAATATTCACATCAGTAATTACTAATTTACTTCCCTCATCCAATCCGCGACCCAGATAAAACATAAAACCCCCTGTAAATACAAGTGCCAGAAAAATTACTACCAACACTACTTTTAATAATTTTTTCATCATAATCCTCCCTCGTATAATCCTTATAAATAAGGTATGGCATAAAGATCAACACCATTTTTTTTAGCCTGACTTTTGCTTCGCAAATTCATCATTATCTTCAAAATCCATAATGGTATGGATGGAAAATGTTTTTGGGCAAAATCGTAAGATTTACTGGAAAGTTCTTCACCAGCAATAATTGAATGACCCATTTCATCCAGTGCTTTTCTCATCCATTTAGTAAAACCACCAGATTCTTCTAAAGGCCTTCCATCAATAATTGGCGTCCCTCCAAAACCAATTCCACCCTGCCATTTTATTCCCAGTTCAACTGCAAAGTTTTTACATATAGCCAGTGATGCCTTTCTTTGAATGTCTTTGGGATAACCACTATGAATAATCGCCATCATCTTTTTATCAAGCCAGAAAGAAGGTTTTGTTTCCCCAGCTAAATATTCCATTAAAACAATTAAAGGATAAGGTAATGAATGCACATATACTGGTGAACATATTAATAAGAAATCACTATCTTTTAAATTGT
>CAZOON010000161.1:0-4464 GCA_964581445.1 uncultured Halanaerobiales bacterium
ACCGTCTACAATTTATGAATAATTTAATATTTGCGGAAAAAGTTGATAAAAGTTTGTTTGAGTATTTTTCAAATGATGATTATGTTATTACCAGTAAGAGAACAGTACTTTTAAATAAAATCCCCATAGGATTAGAAAAAATATACTTGCAGGCAGATTTAGCCAGGATAAAATTTCCAGGTGAAATAGTTGTTTGAAAATGGTTTTAAAAAGACAATGATCTTTATTCATAATGAATAAAGATCTTTTTTTCAGATAAAATATTTAACTATATACTAATATAATTTACATACTCAATAATGTACGGTCATTACTGTATTTTTTACCCTGCCGCTCATGAAACATTTGCAGCAATTGATCTATACTTAATTCATTTTTTTCTTTTCCAGATATATCTAAAATAATGTTACCCTCATCCATCATAATCAGACGATTACCAATATTAATGGCATCTTCCATATTATGTGTAATCATAAGTGTTGTAATATTATTTTCTTTAACCAATTCCCTGGTTAAATTGTTTATCTTTATAGCAGTTGCCGGATCTAATGCGGCTGTATGTTCATCTAATAAAAGTAACTGTGGTTTTGTCATAGTAGCCATGGATAGAGTTAAAGCCTGTCTTTGACCACCTGAAAGTAATTTTACTTTTATATCAAGTCTATCTTCTAACCCAAGTGAGATTTTTTTTAACTTATTTTTAAAAATATTTCTTTTATAATTATTAAGTCCCCATTTTAAAGAAAGATTTTTAGATTTTGAAAAGGCTAGAGATAAATTTTCTTCAATAGTCATTTCAGGAGAAGTACCCGAAAGAGGGTTTTGAAAAACCCTGCCAATATATTTGGCTCTTTCATATTCGGCCTGACCTGAAATATCTTTATCATTGAGGAGTATTTTACCTTCATTTATTTTAAAAACCCCTGCTATAGAATTTAATAGGGTGGATTTTCCTGCCCCATTACTACCAACAATTGTAATAAAATCACCTTCATGAATTGTAAGGTTAGCACCAGAAAGGGCGATGTTTTCACTGGGAGTATTTTCATGAAAAATCTTTTCAATATTTTTTAATTTAAGCATATCATCACATCCCAATTTTCTTCTTAAGGTCAGGTGTAGATAAAAATATGATAACAATAATAGCACTCAATAATTTTAAGTCAGAGGCATTAAAGCCAAGGGTTAGTGCAATGGAAATACTAAATCTGTAAATAATAGATCCTAATATTACACCTGCAGTTGTAATAAAAACAGATTTTTCGCCTGCCAGAACTTCACCAATAATTACTGATGCCAGTCCTGCAACAATTGTACCTATTCCCATACTTACATCTGCAAAACCTTGATATTGGGCAACTAAAGCCCCGGAGAATGCTACCATAGAATTTGACATTATAAGGCCAATCATTTTTGTTGTATTTGTATTTATCCCCATACTTCTTACCATCTGGGGATTATCACCGGTTGCCCTTAGGGCAAAACCAAGTTGGGTTTTCAAAAAAGAGTCCATTAAAATTTTGCTTATAACAATAAAAATTATTAAAATTAAAATATTATTAATTATATAAGGAAGATTAAAATAGTCAAAAAGTGTTTTTTCCATTATTAAGGGAATATTTGGTCTTCCCATGACTCTTAGATTTATTGAAAATAATGCTGTCATGGTTAAAATACCTGAAAGCAAGGGTGCAATCTTTAATTTAGTATTTAAAAAACCTGTTATGGCACCGGCTATGCCACCGGCAAATATTGCAACAATTATTGCAAATAATGGGCTGTATCCTGAAACAATCAATCTGGCTGTAACAGCAGCCCCCAGGGGGAGACTACCGTCTACAGTCAGATCAGCAAAATTTAATATTTTAAATGTTACATATACCCCAAGGGCCATAATAGCAAAAACCAGGCCCTGTTCAAGGGATGTTATAGCAAAGCTTAAACTCATTAATATACCTTCTTACTATTCATATATTTTACTGGCTTTATTTAAAATGTCTTCAGGAATTTTTAGCCCAATTTTTTCACATGATTTTTTATTGATAACAACATTTAAATCAGATGAACCTTCTATAGGCATATCTTCTGGTTTTTTACCATTTAAAACTTCTGCAGCCATTCTTCCAGTCTGTTTTCCCAGCAGGTAATAATCTATACCTTTTGTGGCTATAGCACCCTGTTCAATCATTCCACTTTCTGAACCAAAGACAGGTGTATTATTGTTATGGGCAATTTTTAAAACTGAGGCGATAGCAGATGCAATTATATTATCTGTTGGTATATAAAAAGCATCAACCTTATCTACTATTGATGATGTTGCCAGAGCCACTTCACTTGTATTGGATACTGTACCTTCTTCGATTTTAATTCCTAATTCTGCAGCAACTTCTTTGGCGATATCAACCTGTACAACAGAATTAACCTCACCATTATTATAGAGAATACCAACACTTTTTACATCTGGTATAAAGTCTTGAATCATTTTAAATTGTTCTGCTACTGGATTCATATCAGTTGTTCCTGTAACATTTCTACCCGGATTTTCCATGCTATCCACAAGACCAGCAGCTACCGGATCAGTAACTGCAGTTATCAGTATAGGAATGTCTTTAATGACATTAGCCATTGTTTGAGCAGAAGGAGTAGCTATAGCAAGAATTAAATCAAGTTTTTCCTGTTTAAACTTCTGAGCTATAGTCTGGGTTGTGGGGAAGTCGGCCTGGGCATTTTCCAGTAATACTTCAATATTTTCTCCCTCAACAAATCCTTCAGCAGCAAGTCCATCAATAAAACCATCTTTTGCGGCATCAAGTGCTGGATGTTCAACAAATTGAGAAATTCCTATAAGATAATCACCTGCAAAGGTAATTCCCGATAATACTAAAAGACTGATCAATACTACCATAATACCAATAATGCTGTTTTTACTAATCATTAGTTTCCTCCTTGTAATTATGTATAGTACGGGGAGGATAATAAAATACACTCCTATAGGAGTGTAAAATTCTTAGAAAAATAACTTTATTATTTATCTCCTGCCATACTACCATGCTACTAATATAAATTTAGTTTATTATATAATCTTGATTGCATTTTGTCAATAAGTATATAAAATAATCAATTATTTAAAAAATTATAAAAAATGAACTATATTGAGCGATGACTCATACCAACCGTAACTTCATTTAAGTTAAGCATACCTACACCGAAAAATGCAGCAACAGCAATGTGTTCACCACTACGAGCTATGCCAATCTTACCACCTACATTTAAACCAAAGGCTCTGGGCATAATTTGTGAAAGCGCATCATGGGCAGCACCTGAGACTGCACCCTGATGAACATGTGAATCTTCTATCAAATTTTCGCGTTTAGAGGCTACAACTGTTCTTTCTATGATAGTAGTAATAGATTGATTGAATTCTCCGCCAAAGTCAACAGCTGCAGTTTTAATCCCTTTTTCTAGATATTCTTTTTTATATTTTTTTTCTTCCTGCCTGGTAGAGATTGCTAATTCAAGAGCAGCCTTTGCTGTTTCCAGACTATTTTTTATCATTATGTAGACCTCCTAAATGTTTTTAAAAAATAATAATCTTATTTATATTATAACAGATATACCTTTATTTGTAATCTTTATCTCGAGTAAATGGTGATAAATAATTAATGCGAAAATTCAAAATAAAAGAAATATAATTTAATACTTTACAATAGTAAAGAAATAAAGTAAAATGGTTATATTAAATATATTATATTTGAGGGGGAAAAAATATGAAGAAAAATAGTTTAATTTTAATCATGATTACCTTATTAACATTATTAACAGTAATGAGTATTGCGGTTTATGCAGCAGATGATTCACTACATGAGATTAAAGAAGAAGGTAAGTTTATTGTAGGACTTGATGATAGTTTTCCACCAATGGGTTTCAGGGATGATAATGGTGATATTGTAGGTTTTGATATTGATCTTGCTAAAGAAACTGCAAAGAGAATGGGAGTTGAGGTTGAATTTAAACCTGTAGAGTGGGACGGAATTTTAATGAGTTTAAAAAGTGGTATTATTGATGTAATTTGGAATGGCTTAACAATTACTGAAAAAAGGGCTAAAGAGATTTCTTTTTCAGATGTTTATTTAGAAAATAGTCAGATTATTGTTGTTCAAAATGATTCCGAAATAAATACAAAGGCAGACCTTGATGGGAAGATTGTTGGTTTGCAATTGGGAAGTAGTAGTGTTAGTGCTCTTAATTCAGAGCCAGAAGTAGTAGAGACTTTAAAGGAAGTTAGAAAGTTTTCTAATAACACTGAGGCCCTTATGGATTTACAAACAGGAAGAATTAATGCTGTTGTAGTTGATGAGATTGTAGGAAGATATTATATTAGTAAAAAACCCGGGGTATTTCGTGTATTAGAAGAAAACTTTGGCAAGGAAACCTATGGTGTAGGCATTAGAAAAGAAGATGTTT
>CAZOON010000162.1:0-4462 GCA_964581445.1 uncultured Halanaerobiales bacterium
CAGACCAATTATCATTCTTAATTCAATTTTTTCATCAAGAATTAACATTCCCCAGAAAATTGCAGTAACGGGAACTAAATAAGTAACCAGACTGGCAAATTCTGCACTTCCCTCTTTTATTAAAAAATAATATATCATATAGGCTATACCTGAGCCAAAACAACCCAGACCAATAATTGAAATAAGTACCATTGGCTCACCAATATATTTAAAATTTATTCCGCCACTGAGCAAAACTAAAATCCCACTGACAGAAGAACTAATAATTAATGTAAAAAATGCAAGTCGATAAACATCCATTTCTTTTAAATAATTGCGTGAAAACTGACTTGCAATTCCGTAAAAAAATGCCGCCAATAACATACCTAAATAGGCAAGAAAATTTCCTGTTAATAATTGATCAAATTGTAAATCAAGAAGTACTATAATACCTGAAAAACCGATTATTATACCCCACCATTGAATAGGCTTAATCCTTGATTTAAAAAATAAAATACCAACTATAATTGTCCAGATTGGAGTTGTAGCATTTAAAACAGAAGCCAGGCTGCTACTTATTAATCTTTCACTAAAACTAATCAAGCTCCAGGGAAAAACTGTATTGAATAAGGCTACAAATAAAATTATTCCCCAGTTTTGCCTCTTTTCTGGGAGAAACTTTTTCTTTGAAAATAAGATTATTAAAAATACTATTCCTGCTCCCATAAATGATCTGAAAAAAACTACTGCAAATGGACTAAAATAACCTACAAGTACCTTTATAAAAAAAAATGAAAAACCCCATATTAAACTTAAACTTACCAATCCTATGTATAATATTGCTGACATAATTTCCTCCTCGAAGAATATCAAAGTTCCTGACATTAATACTTCAATATTAATCTTTAAACTCCTTTAATTACAAAAAAATATCCCCCTGATAAAATAGAGAGATATTACAAAATAAATAATATTTCAATTAAAATTATTCTTAATATTTACTTAGAAATCAAGACTAAAACCACCACTAACCCTTAAACCTTTTAATTCAAGTTCCAGATTGGCATCTTCAGGAATATCTTCTTCAAATACCTCTTCTACATCTATACTGGCAAACCTATAACCTGCTCCAGCCTTAAATGTAAAATTATCTTTAAGGGGATAATTAAGCTCTGCCCCAAAAATGAAACCAGTACCCTTACCACTAAGTAATTCTTTTTCTTCATCTATTTCACATTCTTCATCATCTTCTTCCATTACAGAAGGACTACTAATAAAATTAGCTTCTCCTGATACAGAACCAATAGTTTCCATATTATAGAAAGCGATAGCACCATTAAGGATTAAAAATTTGTTTACACGATAAGCCATTTCAGCATAAGGTCCTGTTAATTTTAACTCTTCTTTTAATTCTATTTCTCCAAAATCCTCATCAACGTCTAGTCTTGCACTCAGTGTGGTATTTGAATTAACTAACTCATAGCCCCCACCAAAACCTATCCTTTTATTAAACCAGTAACGCATGCCACCAAAATAACCTACACCATCTTGTCCATCAAATCCAATTGTTAATTTCCAGTCTTCTTCATCTTCTTCAGTAACAATTGCCTCTGCTTTGAAACTATTATATGTAACCCCACCTACAGCTTCAAAACCTTTTGCAGATACCCCTATGGACAATGTCAGAACTAAAACCAGACTTAATAACACAATAAATTTTTTCAAAAAATCCACCTCCTGAATAAATATATATTTATTCAGGAGCTAAAAAATTACTAATTTTAAAAAGAAACATTAAAACTTATTCTATTATATATCATTTTATCTTTAAAATCATATGATATGTAAGCAGCTGTGTTTATAGGTTTAATCCCAAAAACATTCATATTTAAAATAAGACCTGTACCCAGCGCATAATCAACTGTATTAACACTTTGATAATAATCCAAAAAACTATTGATTTCAAAGCCTTTTAATAATAATACCTGTAAAATTTCCTTCGAAAATTCAAATTGATATTTATATTTGAATTCTAGAGAACTCTGTATATCTGTTAAATCATCTATTATGCTACCACGGTATATTGAAACTGTATCAAGAAAGATACTATTTCCTAACAGGGTATTAATATAAAAATCCCATTGAGAATTAATTGGTCTTCTTAATATATTACTAAATAGTAATTCCGTTTCTCCATCCTCAAAAGGGTAAAAATATTCAAGATTCCCTTTAAGAAAAATATTATTTATTTTCCTTTGATAATCATGTCCAAGATGTAAATATTTTTTTCCATCATTTACAGAATAAGCTATTTCATTCATAATTTTATTATTATAATTCTGTAAAACTATATCATATCTTTTATTCTCTCCCAATAAATCAAAAGTAGCAGATAAATCAATATCAGGTCTTAATTTCAATATTTTAATTTGAGCTTCCAGTTTTTCTGAATTATTATGCTCATATATAAACTTAGCCTTAATCCTTCCTTTTCCCAATTTTAGACCATATTGGGAATCATAATTCACTCCTCTTAAAACGCTATTATTAAAAAGTGAATTGTTCTGACCAAAATAATATAGTGGCTTAATATCAAGCTCTTTATTAATATTACGTTCATTTACTATATCTCTAATAATTTTATCAATATCACTACTAATATTAACTTTATTTTTTTGGCTTTCATTATTTTCGATACCCTTCTCTTTCAAAACCTCTTTTATTTCAGGCAGTTTACTCTTAGTTTGTTCATATCCCATTTCAATAAATTTTTCAGCAAGATGAAAATCCATAAATGAATAATCACCAACATCATGTTCAATTAAAACATCTGAATAATTATCTGCAATTCTCTCAGATATATAATTTTTACTTACATTTATTAATTTTATCCAGGTTCGAAATGGATTAAGAGATATATCATAGGGAAGTTCATCAAAAGCAACTGTTGATATGACAATATCTGCCCCGAGTACTCTGGCTGCCATTGCTGGTATTAATTCCAGCATTCCCGGATCAACAAAATAAGAATCATTATTTTCTTTTACCGGAAAAACAAATGGTATAGTATATGCACCCTCAATGGCTTCACTAATTTTACCTGTAGTTTTAATATATTTTGCCTTTCTTTTTAAATCAAGTTTCAAAAATGCTGTTGGGAGCGGAAAATCTTCAAGCTTTTTTACAGGAGAAATCTCCTCCATGAAATTATTTAGTTTATCACTGGTCAATATCGATCTATAAAAAGGAAAATTAAGTTCAAATAAAGATGGCAGAAAATCTGACTTTGTTATATCCGCCATTTTTTCAACAGAAATACCACTACCATACATCACCCCAATAATGGAACCCATACTGGTACCAACAAGCATATCTATGGGAATATTTTCTTCTTCAAGGGCCTTAATAATACCAATATTGACTAAAGCCCTGGCCCCTCCTCCACCAAGAACCAGTGCTATAGATGGATTATTAAGATTATCAAATCTACTTAAATCTTCACTAAAATATATATCACCAGTCTCAGAAAATATGATTTTTTTTATATTTTCATCTTCTCCAGAAGCTAAAACAGTAATTGAAATATTTAATATGAGAATTAATGTTAAAAGTGAAATAATTATCTTCTTCATATAATACCCTCATTCCTAAATTATCTTAATTGAAATAAAATTACTCCAGAAATCATCATAACTAAACCAAGGATTTTAATTGGAGAGAAGTTTATAACACTTTCTCCAAAAATACCAAATATATTAATTATAAAAGTGATTAATAATTGAGTAACAATAATTATAGTTACTGAATAACTTGCCCCCAGACCACTAACTCCTTTCATGGCACTAAATACTATTATGGCCCCAATAACCCCGCCAAGTAAATACAGGGGATTAATTTCATTTATTCTGGTAAAATTAATTTTCCTGTTTAATAATAATAAAACAATAAATGCCAGGATAAAACCTGTTCCATGTACAAAAGAATTGGCATGCCAGAGACCAATTTTTTCACTTATTCTGGCATTAAAAATAGCCTGTAAAGATATCATTATTCCAGCAATAATTGAAAAAGTTATACCCTGAATCATATTAATATCACCTATCCTTCATATTATTCTTTCTCCTCATCTTAGAGATAATTAAATCCCTTTCACCTTCAAAATCCCTTAATTCGCCCTGACAAAGCCCGGTCATCCAATTTCCCAGACCGGGAAAGGGACCATCTCCAGGATACTCTGGTAGCAATTTTTGCATTACTTTTGCAGACCTTCTGGCAAATTGCTCATCTGTTTCATCTTGATGACAATTAATAAGTTTACCTATACGGATATGAATGGTTTTACGAAATGATAATTCTTTACTTCCAGCTATTGCAACAGGTAAAATAGGAACATTTAATTTTCGAGAAATAGAAAAAACGCCAATATGAAAAGGAAAAAGCTCTCCTTCCCTATGTCCCAATCTACCTTCAGGAAAAACAGAAA
>CAZOON010000163.1:0-4429 GCA_964581445.1 uncultured Halanaerobiales bacterium
ATTTTTTAAACTCTTCATTAATATCTAAAGAAAGTTTTTTCTCTAAAGAAGGTAAAATCTCAAAAAGAAATTCACCCTTCTTTTCATCTGGAATCTTAATCTTTTCAGGCAAAGAAGATAACACCTCCAGATTAACAGGGTGAAGAATCGAATCTTCTACCATCCAGCCAATTTGACTATATGGGGCCTGATAAATTTTAGCATCATTTTTATTTGTTTTAAATGAAATCTCATTTTCATCCCCATCAAGGATTAACTCTGGATCTATTTTTTCTCCACTCTCAATGCGCTTACCGCTTTCTTGAAAATAAACAGGGTGATTTTTTAAAAGTTTTAGTATAAAATTAAAATTATCCTCATTTTTTTCAAGTAAAAAAGAATTTGCACTACGGCTTTTAGTAGTTTTTAATTCATTTAAAATTTTAATAATTTTATAATCTTTTTTACTAAGCAACTCTTTAACTTTATTGTTGGTAAAATAATAAATAGAATCATGAATAAACTTTATAAGCTTACTAAACATATCATCTGTTAAACCCTCTGACTTAAGAGTAAATTTAAAGTTAACCAGGCTCTCATCTAATAAACCCTTAATATAATATTTTAATGCTGATAAATTATCTTCATCTTCAGATTTACTTAATTCAAGAAGTTTTTTATAATTATTTTTCACCACTAAATTTGATTTTATTGCTTGATAATCTTCTTTAAGAAATTTATAAATTACTGCTACTTCATGTTTGCAAATATTAGCCCGGGCAGCATAAGGACAAGTACAATGACTTTCAAAATGAAAGTCATTATTCAACAGCTCCAAGCTTACTTCAACATTATATTTATATGTACCCACAACTATAGCTTTAATATCATATTGTCCTGGCTCGATTTCTTTTAGCTTATATGAAGTAATATTACCATCATAATAATACCGTTTACCACGCCTATATATTCTATCTGGGACATAATCCTTTAAAAAACTTAAATTAGACATTTATTTTCACTCCTGATGAAATTATGATAACTAAGTTTATTATTAAAATTTTGAATCCCTTTTTTATTATAGCATAAAAAAAAAGCCCGTAACCATTAAATTTTCTATTGATTACAGGTTTAAATTTTTTTGTTTTTTACTTTTATTAATTAATTCTTCTATAAGCTAATTTATAGATATTTTCTCTATCCCTCTGCATCACTTTCGGCAACATAACTATCTAAATCAATAGTTTTCTCATTATAAAAATCTTTTTTAGATTCTTCACCTAATTTCAATAATGATTTTACTACCTTTGTATCTTTTAGTTCTTCATCAGTAATAATATTTGCTTTATCAATATTTTTATATTCAGGGTCTATCACAAGATAATCTCCCGGTTTGATGTCCCATTTTTTTCTTAATTCTGAAGGAATTGTAATTCTTCCTCTAGAATCAAGTTGTAATAATAATCGATTCAAAAACATCACCTCCAAATGGGAATATGGGAAATGCCTACTTATATTATATAATATACATTATTTTTTTGCAAGAAAGAATTTACCAGATAGCCTGCAGGGCGAAATGTAGTTTGGGTAACTCTTCCTCATCTATGGGTAAACCAAGGACAAACTTACCTGAAACCTTTTCAGTAAAATTCTTGATAATGCCCATTCCTGTACCTGTTAAATAATCATCTTCATTTATCGTTTCATCGTTTCCTTTATAAGGAAAAACCCCTCCATGATCTAAAAACACAAATAAATTTGTCCTTTCATTAACAGTAGCACTTATTTCAGCACTGATATAATAACCCTGATCACCAATCAATTTACCTTCCGGAAAGCCCCTTACAGTTGACATGCCACCAAGTGAAAATTGTTCAGATGAAGGCAGAAGTTTATTATCACTTGCCTGCAGGTAGGTTTTAAAAGTAAATAAACTTTCATCTTCCATAATCCGTTGATTCTCAAAATAGGCATTATATTTTATAAATTCATCACTTACACCAGGGTCACTATAATCATCCTTACCTGAGCTGGATTTTCCCATTACAAGATTATGATTAGTATACCAGACCCTATCACCTTTATTAAAGCGACTTGTAATATTTAAAATCTGGTTTTCTATATCAGTTGTCAGTAGATTAACCCCGGAAAAAAAGGTATCAGAAATCTTTTTATGATATTTCAGGTTCCCATCAATCTTAAATCCTTTTATCACAAAAAGTGGCCTGCTAATACTTAAACCATATTCCTCATAATCCCCTTTTATATTTACACTTTCATATTCCCCAGAAATAATATCTGTAACATTTTTATTATAATTTATAGTTGCCCGGGCCCCGGCCTTAGTAAAGGGAAAATTGTAGGACAGGGTACCAGCCTGTGTACCTTTGCCAACAAGGATCATTAAATTTAAATTATCCCTGTGGCCTGTTAAACTTTTGTTGGCAATAGTAATCCCCGAACGAATTAGACCTGTTTCATTCCTCCCGGAATTATCAGCAAAAAATGTACCCTGAAATTTTTTGGGCTCCCTTATTTTTAAAACTAAATCTGTTTCCCCATATTCCTCTCCTGCTTTAAGCTCTGCTTTTACATTAACATCATTAGTGGCATTAAAATAAAAGAGCTCATCCTGCAGCTTATCCAGATTAAGCAGATTTCCAGGTTTTAAAGAAATTCTTTTTCTGAAATATTTATCCTTAGTATCTTTATTACCCTCTAATATTATTTTACCTGCTCTACCTTCTATTAATTTAATCCTTAAAATTTTATCTTCAATCTTCTGGGCAGGCAAGATTGCCCTGGCAGTAATATAGCCTTTATTAATGTATAGTTCATTAATTTTCGAGACTATATTTTCAATCTCTGCCATTGTCAAAACTTTTCCTTCATAGGCAAAAATAATGGCTTTAAGCTCTTTTGAACTTAATATTTTCGACTCATTTGTCTCTATCTTCTCAATATATATTCCCTCATTTTCAGCTGCCTGACATTCTTTTATACCAAAATTCCCGGCCGTTACAAGTATTAAAACAAACAGAAATAATACTGATATTACTCTTTTTTTACTCATCTAAATCACCCTGACTATTTTCACCATCATTAATGGTATTATCATCAATATTGATACTATCTGGATTTATTAAAACAGTTCCACCCTTTTCCGCCAGTAGCGGCCTATATTCATCTATCAATGTCATAAAGTTAGTATTAATACTCTTTACAACCTGGGGCATCTTGTTTGTCTCCCGCACAAAATTATTCTCTGTACTGAAATCATTGACAATAAAGTCTGGATTATAATTCATAACAAAAGCATTTGTTAACATCTCCTTATCACTGGCCATGATGAGATAAAATTGTTTATCTTCTGGATATAGCTGCATATCACAGGCAAATAACTCCATATTCAGGTTATCTGCAATTACATAATAATAATTATTGTAGATATCAGCCCGACTGCCTACAAGCATATCATCAAATACCAGGTCATCTACCCGGGCATTAATAAAGCTATTATCTGCATAAAAGCTCTTAAAATTAATACCTGTGTTTTTATTATTTTTCTGAGTATAAGCTTCTATCTCCACTAAATCAGCCATTTTCTTACTCCCACCCTGAATATTTGCCTGCAATACATCTGAACCTAGATGAACAATCTTAACCAGCTTAATATTATCTGCACTGGCATCAAATTGATTTACTATATTGGCCAGATTAATATCAAGTGAAGCTCCCTCATCATGAGTCAAGGAAATGAATTCAGCTGCATCCGCATTATCAAGTGAAATATCTCCTGCTGATTCCATTGATAGAAGTTCTTTAGCCTTCATGTCAGTTATTTTTATCTTACCCTCTGGAACAAGTAAACCGATAGAACCTGTTTCACTCAAAAGATAATCTGAAATAAAATTATCATTTTTTTCATTTAGATAAATATCTTCAAAAGCCCAGGCATTTAATGTAGTATAGGCATATGTTGTTATATGATTACCATCTGAACCGATACTACCTTCTTCAGCAGTTAATATCAGCTTATCACCCTGTATATTCAATTCATTATTGTTTAATGTACTATTAGTTATTGATTTATCTGCTATTAGTTGTATATCACCTGATTGGGCATTAACCATTCCTAGATTGATGTCTCCATCTGTAGCATCCATATTTATATCACCCGTTTCTGAAAGAACATTACCTGTATTGATATCACCAGCTAAAGAAGTCAATTTAATATCTCCGTCATTTACTTTAACCTTATTAATATTCATGTTTCCTTCTGCTTCAACAAGGAAGATATCCTTCAGTGATTCTGCTGTAATCAAAGCACTGTAATTAATGGAAGTATTTATTCTAAGGTGATTATTTGAACTTCCAATCTGCCCTTTACTGGCTATCATATTTAGAACCGTTGAATTTATTACGGATTTAGTACCAATCTCTGATGTAA
>CAZOON010000164.1:0-4419 GCA_964581445.1 uncultured Halanaerobiales bacterium
GCAGCCTCAATAAAGCTGAACTGCGGGAAGCAATGATCGAGAAAATACCTATTTATCAGGAAAAGAAGCTTAAATATTTATCTGAATATAATTATCAGCTGCTTGTTCAAATTCTAAATACCAACCGCCAGGATTTTCTAATCGCAGACTATGAAGTCAGAGATATTGAACTGGGAGCCTTTCTCTTCAGCCATGCCTTAGCCTTTCCTGCAATATCTGATGAGGGAATGCATTTGTTTTTCCCTGATTCAACAATTAATCTTTTGCGCAGTAAGCTGGAAACAAAAGAATTTAAAAAAGTTATTGATCGCAATGGCAGTATTATTTTAAACAGCTGGTCACTGCTCTATTTTTACGGGACCGCCCCACAGTACAGGCTGTACGAAAAGCTGAAAAATTACATGATAAAGTAAAAGCTCTTAAAACGGAATTAAATAAAGATGATACCCGGGAAGAAAAGTTTAAAAATGAATTGAATGAAAAGGAGAAGATATTAGTACGTGAAAGGAATGAACTTGAAAAATATAAGGAAGACTTTAAGGATAACAAATTAAAGATTGAAAAAAAGATAGCTGAAAGGGATCCTGAAAAATATCTGAAGGAATTAGAAAAAAAGGAAGCAGAATTGAAGAAAAACCTTAAGGCAAAAGATAAGGAAATGAAAAGAAGTGAGGCAGAATATAATAAAAAGCAGAACAGGGAAAGTGCCCTGAAAGAAGGATTAGAGAGATTGAATAAAGAAATACTTGAAGTAAAAGAATTACTCTCTCAAAAGATTATTGAGTTTAAATTCAAAAGCATAGAAAAGGCCCAGGAGCTTCTACAATGGGAAGAAAATATTAAAGAATGGGAGCAGGAGATTAAGGAATTTGATAATGAAAAAAGAGATATAGATAATAATATTAATAAATTAATGAAAGAACTGTCTGGAGAGTCAATCACAAAAGAGAAATGGAATATAATTAAAGAAGAAAAGACTTCCCTGGAAGAAAAGTTAAAAGAGTTACAGGGTATTATTGGGGGTCAAAAGAGCAAGATTGAACGCCTCAAAGATGACCTTGAAGATAAAAGGGAAAACGAAAAACAGAAAAAAGAATTAGATCATAAGCTGGATTTAATCAAGGAGATAGATGACCTTGTAAGAGGAAAAAGTTTTGTTGAGTTTGTAGCTGTACGTCAACTAAGATATATTGCCCTTGAGGCCTCAAAGAGATTGATGGAAATAACTAACAATAGATATAGACTGGAATTAAATGAGCAGGGAGAATTTGTTATCTCTGATCTGTATAATGGTGGAGTAAAAAGGGACTGCAATACCCTTTCTGGTGGAGAAACATTTTTAAGCTCACTGGCCCTGGCTCTTGCCCTTTCTTCCCGGATACAGTTAAAGGGGCGCTCAAGTATGGAATTTTTCTTTCTCGATGAGGGATTTGGTACCCTTGACTCCAATCTACTTGATGTGGTCATGGATTCCCTGGAAAATCTTCAAAATGAAAACCTGAAGGTTGGTATTATTAGCCATGTGGAAGAATTAAAACATCGTGTACCGGTTAAATTGATGGTTGAGCCTGCTGAAGCCGGGATAAGAGGGACAAAGGTAAGTATTAAATATTCTTGATATAATTATTATAAAATAAATACAGGTGATGCTATGAATGCAGCAAATACTGGTTTACAGGAAAGATTAAAAAAGACCCTTGCCATTTCAAAACTTGGACAGGGGATGGATCTTGGTGAGTTAAATGATTATTCCCATGAGATAGCCCTTTATCTTTTATTAAAGGTTTTTCATCGGGAGATAAATAATAATTATCAGCGTACGAAAAGCGACCTTATTGAAATGACCCGTCAAATCATAAATGAATTGAACTTAAAGGCAAGTGATGAACAGATTAAACGACTTGTTGATGGTGTGCTATATTCAGGTGATCCCCGTCAGCAATCCCATTTTTCTGTTATCCTGTATAATGAAGTAAAAGCTAAACATGAGGAATATATGTTCCGGTATCTGATACCAGACAGGGAGGCATCAGGCTGGGATAAAGGTGGTAGTACTGTCTACATGTTGACTGAAACCTCACAGGAGATTATATTTATTACTAGAGAGGTTTTACAGGAATTTGGTTTTGATCTGGAGCAGTTTTATACCTTGCAATTGATTAAAAATGGCAATTTTACTGAAGCCAAAGGGAGTGTGAGCAATCTTATTGCCCGGGTTCGTAGTTTAATTAAAGAGGAAAAGGACTGGAGAGAGGATATTCTTCGTAATCCCGGACTTATCTTTGCTGCCCGCAAGGAAAGAAAAAAGCGCACTGAAGGGGATCTTCGCGAACAATTTGCAGAAGAGAAAAAAGTTTTTGCTGATATGTTTACCTGGAGGGACAGGTTAAGTAATTTTCCCACCGAAAAAAAGAAAGAGGGAGAACTTTTATTTGATGAATTGGAGCGGGCCAGGGCCCTGCATGATCGTCTGGCCGAGCTCGCAATATCAAACCTGTCCCTGGAATTGGAGATCAGAACGGAAAATCCAGATATTTTCTGGAAGACTTCACAGATTAGTTTTAAAAAAGATTACTGGCAGGATAGTATTATAAATAAAGGTTTGCCTGATATTGAACTTTTTGAAAATCTGCTTCAGCCACTTTTTTCACCAGAGCAGGATTTTATTTTCCCCCTGGACTGGGCCTGGGCTGAACAACAATTGTATACCTACTTAGAAGAGGATGAAAAAGAGGAGGATATTCAGAATTTAGAGTCACCTTTTGAAAAGGAAGTGGATTGGTCTTTAATTACAGAGTTATGGGAAGATGTTTTTGCAGAGCTTCTTGAAAAAGGAAGCTTTCCCTTAAGGAGACTGGAAAATTTGCCAGAGGATTTACAGGTCAAGTGGCTTTCACAAGAAAAAAATTTGGAGTTATTTATGATGTTTATTATTACTGATATATTTATGCAGGAGCCGGAAGAGGATTATTCTGGACTTGATGAAAGATTATATCTATATAAAAGACTTATTGAGAGGGATAAAAAGTTCCGGCAATTGGAAGGTAAAATGATAAGAGCTCATATGGACAGCTCCGGGCCAAAAATCAAGTTGTTAGATGAATTTGAAATATCAACTTATACTCTTTATCTGGAGGAGATAAAAGATGCCATATAATCAGGAGCAATTAGAACTTGGAGCAGCCCTTTTTTTCAGATTACTAAAAGAACAGATTATTTCCGTTTCCGAGCCTCTGGCAGAAAAATATCGCGGGGATAGTGATATACGAAGTATTGTTAATACTATTGCCAGTGAGGGTGGTCTCCGTGTCTTTCAAACTACCCAGCACATTCATCTAGTTACTAAGGCCAGGGGGTCTAATTTTGCCAATTCCTATACACAGATGAAGGAAAAGTATAGTAAATTAAAGAGGAAAAAATATTTTTATCTGGCAAATATTATTATATCTGTTTTTCTGGCCGAGATTGATAAGGAGAGTCATGTCAGGATACGCTGGGAAGAAGAGGGACTTTCATATTATTATCTGGCAGATCTTGTTACTTCAACCCTGAAGGGCTGGCAGGAAAGGAAAAAAGAGGATAATAAGTTTAGTCAAAAATGGTCACTGGCCATTGATGAGGTAGCAGAGCTCTGGTTGACTGAATTCAGTGAGTTTAAGTTGAGTCAGGTTGATGATACTGTTGATGTTGGACGGACGAAAAATAACAGACTAAGTTTTATTAATACAGCTCTAAAACCATTGAGTGATCAACAGCTAATAATTGACCATAAAGAAGAACTGAAGATTATCCCCAGGCCGGTACTTTATGAAAGACTGGATGAGCTTTATCATGATCAGAAACGTTATAAGCAATTTAAGGAATTAATAAAGGAAAATCAGAAAAAACAGGAGGAAAAAAAAGATGCCGAGACTCAGCAAGATCAGGATAACGGGTAATAGATATGATGGTTTTCAAAAAGGACATGAAGATTCTATCTTTGACCTTGCTGCAGATCATAGTCTCTTTACCCTGCAAAACGGTAGCGGGAAGGGTGTGATGCTGCAATTAATTTCACAGATTCTTTTACCAGGTACTTCCTGGGGTAGTAATAATGGGAATAAAATAGAGGGCATGTTTTATGATAGATATAATGTCTTTAAACCCTATACCTTTCATGTTGTACTGGAATGGAAACTTGATAATAGCGAGAAAAAGAGGCTTCTGGCCGGTATCTGTGTATTTGCTTACAGAAAGAAAAGTCTTAATGATAGTGAAGGAAAGGTAGGCCTGAAATATTTTCTCTATACCCATGAATACAGCGGAGAAAGTAGATATAACCTGGATAATTTACCACTTTACAGCAACTCGGCTGGTGGAGTACTTGATTATGATGATATGAAGGATTATATTGAGGGAAACAGTCAGTATATCCGAAAA
>CAZOON010000165.1:0-4418 GCA_964581445.1 uncultured Halanaerobiales bacterium
TAGATTTTTATAATAATTATGAAGAAAAATTAAAAAATGTTAAAATATTAGATCCAGCATGTGGGAGTGGAGCCTTTTTAAACCAGGCTTTCGATTATTTACTACTCGAACACCAATGGTTAAATAAACAAAGAGATTTACTAAAAGGTGGTCAGAGTAGTATTTATGCTGTGGAGAGAGGTCAAAGAAATATTTTGAAAGATAATTTATATGGAGTAGATTTGAATGAAGAATCAGTAGAAATTACTAAATTATCATTATGGCTTAAAACTGCAAATAAACAAAAACCTCTTAGCAATCTTGATGATAATATTAAATGCGGTAATTCTTTAATTGATGATCCTGAAGTAGCAGGGGATAAAGCTTTTGCCTGGAAAGAAGAGTTTTCGGCGATAATGAAGGCCGGGGGTTTTGATGTGGTGATTGGTAATCCTCCTTATGTAAATATTTTTAACTTACCAGAAAATAAAAGAAAATACTTTCAGAATAAATATTATACTTCAACAAATAAAAGTGATTTATATTCATTTTTTATTGAAAAAGTAATTAAAAATATATTGTCAAAAAAAAGTTTTTTCGGATTTATTGTTTCAAATACTTGGACTTCAATTCAAAGTTTTAAAAACTTAAGAAAAGTTATGCTTGAAAACCTTAACTTTAATAAATTAGTGCCTTTAACTACTGATACTTTTGAAGACGCTATGGTAACGCCCATTATTTTTATCGCAACAAAAAATGCGAAAAAATCGAACTCTGTTCATATTGACGAATATAAAGATAACAAATTTATTAATAAAAATATAATTCCTCAGAGAGTTTTTCAAGAAAATCAAGATTATATTATTAATTTTAATTGGTCTTCTTCAAAGGATATTATTTTCAAAAAGATAGAAAAAAATCCAGTTAATTTAGGGGAAATTTGTAAATTTTCCTTAGGTATTAAGACTGCAAATAATAATAAATTTATAAAAAGCAGAAAAGAAAACAAAGAATGTTTTCCTGTAATTAAAGGGAAAAATATTCAAAGATATTTTATAAATTATAAAGGAAAGTGGATATGGTATAATCCTCAAGAAATGAAGAAAAAAAGAGGAGCAGGACCGAGAAAAAAAGAATTTTTCATAAAAACCCCAAAAATAGTTTTACAAGAAATTAGTGGAGATAAAATAATTGCTTCATTAGATACTAAAAAATTATTTGCTCTAGATACTGTAAATATAATATATAAATATAAAAATAAATTTAATATGAAATATATTTTGGCTTTACTTAACTCAAAACTTATTAATTTTTGGTATGGTACTAAATATAAGGGTGTACATGTAAAATTAAATGAACTAAGAAAAATTCCTATTAAAAATTATAAATATATAAATCAAAATAAATTTAATAATAAAGTAGACTTAATCAGTAAAAATAAAGAAAAATTAAAAGAATTAGAAATAATCAATTATGAAAATATAATAAAAAAATATACTTCAGAAACAGGACTTTCTGTACATAATATTTTCAAAAATAAAGGTTTTATTAATAGAATCTATTCAGGAAGAGCCAGTAAAATAAGAAATTTCACAGTAAATATCAATACCAACATAGTAACTATTTATTCTGATAAATCCAGCAACGGTAAATATGAATTATTAAAATTTGAAGAAAATAATGAATATAAAAGGCGTTATTTAAAATTATATTTAGAGAATTTAACTACTAAGAAGTTGGAGGAAATTAATAATAAATACAAGGGTAATGTTTTGAAAAAAGCATTGCAAATAATCATTCCCGATTATAATAAAAACCATGTAGTAAAAAAGGTAGTTAAAGAATGGGAGAAGCTGCAGAGAGAAATTACTGAGCTGGAAAATAAAATAGAAAGAACAGATAATGAAATTGACCAGATGGTTTATAATTTATATGATTTAACTAAAGAAGAAATTAGAATTATTGAAAATTTTAATAAGTGATTACAACAGGATAAAAGGAGGTACTACCCAATTGGAGTGGATAGTGCCTACTTTTATTATAAAATAAAAATCCTAAAAAGTTCAGCTACTATTATAAGAGATTGTTAGTTCGCTTCCTTTATATCAATACCTCCCATAATTGCTCTACAGGATATTATTAATTTTTTATCACTTTCGTTATCAACAATACGCTCGAATTTTCTACTGGAAAGTATTCCACCACTACCATCTTTAAAAAACTGTACACCACCCAAAAAACTTGTTTCATTTAAAGTTATATTTAGATTAGCTGGTGCTTTAATATCTATACCTCCCATTACTGCTGTAAGGTCAAGGAAGGTTTCTCCCTCAGGTATTTTAGCCCGAGTTAAATCCAACTCAACTCCACCCATAAATGCGATATAACTTTTGTTTTTTAATGACCAACCATGACTCTTTTTTTCAATGCCTCCCATAATAGCCCAGCCTGTATCACCAGTTTTTCTGGCACCTATTAATATGCTGATACCTATAAATATTAAGAGGGCAGGCCAGATGAGTTTCCAGATTATCGAGAGATCAAATTGAAAGATATTTAATTTGTTACCCAGTAATATTATACCAATAATTAGGATAATAATTGAAAAGATTAGATGACTGTTATTTCCGGAATGTTTTTTTCCTTGAAGGATATTATCTATACCCCAGATAATTAAGATTACAGGCCAATAGGTTGAAATAATACTGCCAATAGCTATATCAGCACCAAAGGTATTAAATAGAAAGGAGACACCAATAAGGACAATCAAAACGCCAAATAAAATAGAAGACCTATTATTAGAATTCATTTACATCCCCCCAATAATTATAAATAAGTGAATAAAATAATTTATAGTATAATTATATCATTTATATCTTTGCAGGTCGAACACTTTTTGATATTAATCAATCCTTGAATAATATCTTTTACTAATATATAATATTAATCGACCCATTGAATTATTATTTTTTAGTTAATAATTAAAATATGTTTATTAAAAATTTTGGTGAAAAGAATGAATAGAGATATTAAATATATGAATATGGCCCTTCAGGAAGCAATAAAGGCTTATGCATTAAAAGAAGTACCAATTGGTGCAATTATTGTCTGTAATGATGAGATAGTTGGCAGGGGATATAATCTTAAAGAAAGCAATAATGATCCTACTGCACATGCTGAAATAATTGCTATCAGGGATGCAGCAAAAAGTCTGGCAAGCTGGCGACTTGATGAATGTGAATTGTTTGTGACTCTTGAGCCCTGCCCCATGTGTGCAGGGGCAATTGTTCAGGCCAGGATCAAAAGATTAGTTTTTGGAGCCTATGATCCAAAGGCGGGGGCAACTGGTAGTCTATATAATATTACAGATGATAAGAGGTTAAATCATCAACTTTCAGAGATAAAAGGTGGAATATTATTAGAGGAATGTAAGCTGATAATGAAGGAATTTTTTCGTGATTTGAGAAAGTGATATTATTTTTAATATTAAATAATTGTAAAAAATTTGGTACCCTCCAAAATATTTTAAGAGGGTTTTTTTAATGTCAAAAATTAAAATGAATAATGGTAATAAGGAAGATGTTGAAATTTTATTTGAAGAATTTTTAGACTTTAAAGAGATTCAAAATTTATCTGATCAGACTATAATATTTTATAAAAATAACACCAAAAGATTTTTTAAGTTTTTAACACAAAATAATATTAAAATTGGAGTTTTAGATTTAAAAGGAGGATATGTAAAGTTAACTACTATGAAAAATAGAAGACAGCAAATAGTACCATTATTAAAAACAATGGTTACAATATTAAAAGGATACTTAAAATATAGAGACGAGGTTCCAGAAGAATATTTATTCTGTACAGAATATGGTGATAAATTTTCAAGATATGGACTTTACTCTGCTATAAAGAAGTATAATATTAATAGGGGGGTAGATAAAACTAGTTTACATCTCTACCGTAACGTGTTTGCTCAGAACTTGTAAGACCAGTTTACATTTAATCCTTGAGGTTAACTGTAAAAAGGCGAGGTTCTGTGAATAAGGAATCCTCGTGGGATTGCCCCGAGGATCGTCAAATTTAGACAAAAATAATCAGTTATTGCATAAAATTAATTCCTATGATAATATCTAATTAGCAATATTTTCAAAAAAATATATAAAGGGGGCGATATCTATCTCTAGTATTAATAATGAGAATGAAATGGAACTAACAAAGCAAGAAAATGTATTGCAATCAATTTATAATAATATAAAGCAGGGAGTATGTCTTCATGAACTAATTTATAAGAAGGATAAGCCAGTAGACTATAAAATTATAGAAACTAATACAGCTTATGAAAAAATATTGGGGATTTCTTCATATAAAGCAAAAGGTTCTTTGGGATCAGAGCTTTATGGAGATAATAAAGCACCATATCTTGAAACTTATGCTCAAGT
>CAZOON010000166.1:0-4415 GCA_964581445.1 uncultured Halanaerobiales bacterium
GGAAATGACCCCTTTCAGATACAATATGCAGATCTACATCCTCTTTTTGAAATACGTTATATAATTTTTGTCCCAGGGGATATTCAAGGGCATTTTCTCTGATGATGACCGTTTTGGGCATAAATGTTTTCATATATTTTAATTCCTCCTGTAATTTAATTTCCCCATTTAAAAGGAAAATATTATTAAGCCCTCTTTTTTGTTTTTTTATTTTGTATGAGTTATAATTATATTAAAAGGAATTATCTTATATTTTAAAGAGGTGCTTAAAATGAGAAATAGTATATTTGGTATTGTGAAAATAATAAGATATTTAAGTGATAGTAATGTCAAATTGAGTAAAAAAATGCTTTTTCTAATTCCCATTATATATTTACTATTCCCATTTGACCTTATAGGAGATTTTTTTCCTCTGGCAGGACAACTGGATGATATTGCTGTTTTTATAGTAATGTGGCCTATTTTAAAGAAATTGTTATCTAATTATAATTTAACTGACTATGCCAGTAATAAAAGTGACAACAAAGATGATAAAAATACTATTGATATTAAAGATGGTGATTATGAAGTAAAATAATATACAGAGGGAGTGAAAGATATGGAATATAATTTTTCCAGGATAATTAACAGAAAGGGTAGTAATTCTTCAAAATGGGATAATATTAAGAATGTTTTTGGTACGGAAGATTTGCTTCCAATGTGGGTTGCAGATTCAGATTGGCCTACAGCTCCAGTTATTTTAGAGGCAATGAGGAAGAGATTAGAGCATGGGATTTTTGGTTATACATTTCCCGGGGAAGAACTGAATGATGTAATTGTTAAGTGGGTTAAAAGAAGATATAAATGGGATATTAAAGCTGATTGGATAGTATATACTAATGGAGTAGTAAATTCATTAAATATAGCCATAAAATCCTGGACACATCCAGGTGATGATGTAATTGTACAGACACCTGTTTATTATCCGTTTTTTACTTCGATTAAAAATAATGGGTGTAATATTTTAAATAACGTATTAATTTATGATAATGGTAAATATATAATTGACTTTGAAGACCTGGAATTGAAACTAAAAGATGCTGAAAAAAGAATTAAATTATTAATTTTATGTAATCCTCATAATCCAGTGTCAAGGGTGTGGACTGAAGAAGAGCAAAAAAGGCTTGGTGAATTATCTCTTAAATATAATGTTTTAGTGATATCAGATGAGATACATGCAGATTTTATCTTCAAAGGATATCAACATATACCTTTTGCCAGTATTTCCAGTGATTTTGCTCGTAATTCTATTACATTTATGGCCCCAAGTAAGACCTTTAATATTGCCGGATTAAGTACTTCATTTGCTATTATCTCAGATTCATATTTAAGAAAGGAATTTATGGATATGAAAGCAGGGATCTTAAATGAGGGGAATATATTTGGCCTGACAGCAATGAAAGCTGCCTATGAAAATGGCGAAGATTGGTTAGAGGCACAATTGGATTATCTAGAGGGAAATAAAGATTTTGCTATAAAATATATAAATGAGGAAATTCCTCAAATTAAGGTGGCTAAAATTGAGGGTACTTATCTACTTTGGCTTGATTTTCGTGCTTTAAAATTAGCACAGAAAGATTTAAATGAGATGTTTTTAAATGTAGCCAGGCTTGGTCTCGATTTTGGTGATTGGTTTGGTCCTGGAGGGGAAGGTTTTGCCCGTTTTAATCTGGCAGCACCCAGGTCTATTATAGAAGATGGTTTACAAAGGATAAAAAAAATGGTAAATAAAATATAAAAATAAAAAGAATAAAAAGAATAAAAGAAAACCCCTGTAATATTTAATATTACAGGGGTTATTATATGATTTTTGTATTTTATTTTAACCACATTTAGACCATCCACAATTGCGGCAAACGGCACATCCACCTTCATGTTCAAGTTCATGTCCACATTCCGGGCAGACCCCATCATTGTTATATGTTGATTCATCAGTATCAAGGTTGGCCGGGTCAAGATTATAGTTTTTTTCCAGGCTTTTATAATCTTCATGATTAACGGTTAATTTCCCATCTTTAGTTGTGTCCATAAATTTTTCAATTGCTCTACCGATTGCATCAGGGCAGGAAAGATTGTGTACATCCTTTCTAATCATGGCTGCCTCACATCTAATTCCTCTCAATTGGCCCACCACTTCTTCAGTAGTAATACCACTTCTTAAAGCGAGTGATGCAAGACGACTAATAGCTTCAGATTGGGCATGACAGCCCCCACCCTTGCCAGTAGTAGTGAATAATTCACAGATCCCAAAATCATCGGAATTTATGGTAATGTAAAGTTTTCCACAGCCAATATTTGTTTTTTCAGTTGTACCAAATGTTACCTTTGGTCTTGGCCGTTTTTTCATTATTTTTTCTTTATTATCTTTTGTTTTGCTTTTAGTAGTTGCAAGGACCTGTTCAGATCTACTCTGGTCACGGTAAATAGTAACCCCCTTGCATTTGAGATCATATGCCATGGTATAAACCTTTGTAACATCTTCTACTGTGGCTTCTTTTTTAAAATTAACTGTTTTACTTACTGCATTGTCTATATGTTTCTGAAAAGCGGCCTGCATTTTAATATGCCATTCAGGGCTAATATCATGAGCAGTTACAAATACTTTCTGTACATTTTCAGGTATTTCAGACATACCGTATATGGAGCCTCTTTCAGCAATCTTTTCCATTAACTCTTCACTATAAAAACCACGCTCAAGGGCAATTTTTTCAAAAATAGGATGGACTTCAATTAAAGTATCATCCAATACATGTCGCTCATAATTAATAGCAAAAAGGGGTTCAATTCCACTACTACAGGCACCAATAATACTTATTGACCCGGTTGGGGCTATTGTAGTAGTAGTAGCATTGCGCATTTCTTTATCATATATACTGCCTTTGATATTTGGGAATGATCCCCGGCTTTTAGCAAGTTTATGTGATTCATCATGGGAAATTTCTTCAATAAATCCCATGACTTCTTCAGCAAGTTTTACGGCCTCATCACTATTGTAGGGAATTTCTAAAGATATTAACATATCACTCCAGCCCATTACACCAAGTCCAATTTTGCGGTTTCCCATTACTATTTCTTCTATTTCGGGAAGGGGGTATTCATTCATATCTATTACATTGTCGAGAAAAAGCGTGGCTGTTCTCACAGTATTTTCTAATTTATCATAGTCAATCTCGGCTTCGTTTTCATTATATTTTATCATGTTTGAAAGATTTATTGAGCCCAGATTACAAGCCTCATAAGGTAAAAGAGGCTGTTCCCCACAATTATGAGTTACAATACCATTTGTTATTAATGAATGTGTATAAGGTTCTGTTAAGTCATAAACTACTTCTTTGCCCATATTTTTCAAACTAATAATTTCATCTAACATTTTATCTTGATAAAGATTTTTTTCGTTAACAATTTTATCTAATAATTTGTTTTTTCTTTCAAGTAAAAAACCAATTTTATCAGCAAATATTTTTAAAGAACTACGACTTATATTTAGCTCAAAAAGCAAACCATCAGTATTATAATTGATTTTTTCTCCATTTTTATCAGTATAAGAAAAAACAGCTTTTCTTGCTTTTCTGCTTCTATCATATATTTTAGATTTTATCCCTAAATTGAGGAGTAAAATCTGAACCTGAGATAATAATTTTCTGGATTTTGAGCTTAAACGGACATAGTAATTACTATGTTTTTCATCAAAACTAACTGTTCCATCAGAGCTAAATAGTCCCTGTAAAAAGCCTAGAACAGTTTCATAAGGGGCTTTAAAAATTGATTTTGGCAGTTCTTTATTATTAGATTTTACGGCTTTTACTCCCAATTTCTCAAAAAATTCTACAAAGTATTTACTGTGATAAGAGAGATGATAGGTATGATTTTTTCTTTTTATTTCTTTTATATCCTTACCATAATATTTATTTATTATAGGTTTGAAATAATTTAGAGCATCTTTATCTTTTTCACTAAAAGTAAAACCAACTCTTTTATTTTTATTATTACTTAACCAACCATCACCTATAAGCCAACCAAGAACCTGTCCAAGTTCTTTTGACCATTTGTCAGGGAAATTGTATGTATATTTTTGTCCATTTTCTCCAATAAATAATTTTTGTTTTTTTATAGGTAAATTGTAATTTTGTGAAAAAACACCTTCAGAAGATTGAATTAATACTTTATCACCTATGTTCAAATCCTTTAATTCAACCCAGGCTCTGTTTGTAAGAAATTTATGATCTGGGGTTGCTTTTATTTCATATCCAGCCTTAGTAGTCAATTTAATAATATCCTTTTTGCCATTATTATATGCTCTGGAAATTGTATTTAAGGATGTCCCTATATATTTAAGATCTGGAAAGGAGTCAATTATGCCTCCATTAGCAACTAAA
>CAZOON010000167.1:0-4392 GCA_964581445.1 uncultured Halanaerobiales bacterium
TGTTTACCACCGGCTTCAATCTCAACTCCACCGAACAGGCCGAAGCCATGGACGGCGAGAGGCCTGTTTTTTAGAATGAGCATCACAGGAAGTGATGCGAATGGCAAGGAAAGGAAATGTATTAACTCTCCTAAAGAAAATCCTGGAGCTAATACTATAAGTATTTCTTTATTATTAAAAATGGGGAAAGTCTATTTTTGTATTGTGTTGACAAATGTCGATTTAAATGGAAGAATGTTATATGATGGATAATAAATAATTATTAAAAAAATATTAATTTTAAATAAATTGTGAAGCATTGAACGGGAGGGTGAGCTGAGTAAAAGTGACAGAGTTATCTAAAATCAAACATATATCTCAACAGATTATTGATGTAATATCCTCAATGGTTAAATCTGAAATTATATTACTGGATAAAAATTTAAAAATTATTGCAGGCACCGGGGATTATAAAAAGAAAATAGGTTCTTTTTGTCTTTATAATCAGATATATAAAGAATTATTAAATCGAAAAAAATCATTGGTGATTTCTCATCCTGGTGAGCTGGATTATTGCAGGGCTTGTGAAAAGTACAGAGATTGCCCAAAATTATTTGAGATTATATCCCCGGTATTAATTGAAAATAAGATAATTGGAATAATTACTTTGCTTGCCTATGAAAAAGAAGAGGAGCAGTATTTAATTAATGAACAGGATAATTTATTAAACTTTTTAACTTATATTGGGAAATTGTTAGTAAGTAATATAATAGAACAAATGATGGCTCTTAAATCTAGAGATTTATTAGATCAGTTAAATGCTATTTTTAACACCCTGGAATCAGGGATAATTGCCACAGATTCCCAGGGGATAATAACCAATGTTAATCAGGCTGTTGAAGGGTTTATTAATTTAAAACGCAGTAAATTAATGGCCTGCCATATTAATGATATTTTTCCAGATAGCGGTCTGATAAATGTGCTTCATTCAGGGAAAAAAATAAAAAATAAGGAGATAGTCTATCAAACAAAAAATTATTCCAAAAGATTAATTTTAACTGCTAATCCTGTTAAAGATGGTGTCAATATTAAAGGGATAGTCGCCAGCATTAGAGGGATTGGAGATTTGAAAAAACTTGTAGATGATTTTTGTTTTAATGATCAGGCTTTACATTTTAATGAAATTATTGGAAAAAGCCAGCCCATTTTAGAGCTTAAGAAAAAAGCTCAAAGGGTAGCCAATAGCAGCTCTTCTGTATTAATCCGGGGGGAAAGCGGGACTGGAAAAGAGCTTTTTGCCAGGGCGATTCATCAGACAAGCACGAGAAGAAAGCAGAATTTTGTAGCAATAAATTGTGCTGCTATACCGGCAGACCTTCTTGAAAGTGAGCTTTTTGGCTATGAAGCAGGTGCTTTTACAGGGGCAAAGGGAGAAGGGAAACCGGGTAAATTTGAGCTGGCTGATAAAGGAACAATATTCCTTGATGAGATTGGTGATATGGGTTTACATTTGCAGGCTAAGATTTTAAAAGCAATACAGGATCAGAAGTTTTATCGTATTGGAGGGGTTAAAGAAATAAATGTTGATGTTCGTATAATTTCTGCTACAAACAGAAATTTAGAAGAAATGATTAATGAGAAAAAATTTCGAGAAGATTTGTATTATAGATTAAATGTTATACCACTGGGATTGCCTCCTTTGCGGGAAAGAAAAGAGGATATTTTGTCTTTAATAAAATTCTTTATTGAGAAATATAATAAAATTTTGCATAAAAATATTAAGGGATTAACTATTGAAGCAGAAAATATTTTATTAAGCTATAATTGGCCTGGTAATGTCAGGGAGTTAGAAAATGTTATTGAATATGCTATAAATATGGAATTAAATTCTTATATAAATAAAGACAATCTTCCGACCAGAATGTTTAGTGCTGATTTGCGAGGAAAAGAGATAAAAGAAAAAGATCTTAATGATGCAATTGAAAATTTAGAAGAAGAGATGATTATTGCCGTTTTAAATAAATATGGATGGGATACAAAGGGAAAATATAAAGCAGCAACTGAATTGGGAATTGGAAAAACAACCCTTTATAATAAGATTAACAAATATAATATAAAAAAATAAGGGTAATGTTTTCCTGTAATCCGGAAGTTATTTCCAGGTATCGGGAATTATTTTTGAGCATAAATATTTATATTTTTAGTATAAAACTTGATATATAGGCTTTTATTAATGTTTTAATTTTTATGATAATTCTGGCACGGAAGATGCATTTATTATATGAGCAAGAAATAAAAAATATTAAATAGGAGTGAGAAAAAAATGAAGAAAACTTTATTTATTCTGTCATTAATGTTTGTTGTAATTATTTCAGGTACTTTAATTGCTTCTGCTGATGATATTGTTATTAAGCTTGCTCATGAAGAACCGGCCAATATTGATAATTCAAGTGCTCATGCAGCTGCCGTAGCTTTTAAAAATGTCATTGAAACTCAATCTAATGGTGAAATGACCGTCAAGATTTATCCTGGTAGCTCTATGGGAAAACAGAGAGAGCGTATGGAATTAACTAAAGCCAATATTATTCAGGTTAACATTGCTTCTATTGGAGGTATAGCACAATTTTATCCAGAAATAAGTGCTATTGATTTACCCTTTGCTTTCCCCAATCATACTGTAGCCTATAAAGTTTTAGATGGTGAATTTGGTCAACTTATACAGGAAAAATTACTTGATAAAACTGATTTAAGATTTTTAACTACTTCTGCTGGTGGTTTTTATGTTCTCAGTAATAATGTGCGACCAGTCAGAACTCCAGCAGATATGAAAGGGATTAAATTTAGAACTATGTCTGTTCCCAGTCATATTGCCATGATGAAATCTCTGGGAGCAGCTGCAACACCAGTAGCCTGGTCTGAATTATATACATCTCTGCAAACTGGTGTAGTTCAGGGACAACATAACCCTATACCTATTATGGCCATTGGTGGATTACAGGAGGTTCAAAATTATGCAACCCTGACAAATCATCTTTATGGATGTGATTGGTGGTTAACAAGTCAGAAATTTTACGAATCTTTAAGTACTGATCAACAAAATATTTTCAATAATGCAGTTTCTATGGCTGCTACTGTAGGTAGAGGTCATAAACAATTATTAAATGCCACCAGGTTTGGAGTAAAATTCCTTGAAGATGCCGGGGTTGAGGTGTATGCGCCCAGTATTGCTGAGCTTAAAGAGTTTAAAGAACTTGCTGTACCTGCTGTCATGAAAACTATTGAAGAAGATTTTGGCCAGGAAGGTCTTGAGCTGGCAAACAAATTGCTGGATGTAGTAAAAGAGCTTGAAACTGAGCTTTATTAAATAATAATTATATTAGAGTATATCAGTTCTTTGTTCAAGGTTGATATACTCTAATTATATATAATTTTTTAGTGTTAGAGTAAAGGGGTGTAAGATTTGAACTTAAATAAATTTGCTCGAAAAACAAGTGATATTATTGAAAAAATTACAGCAGGCCCCTTGATAATAATTGGAGGTCTGATGGTAATAATTGTTTTAACCGGCACGTTTTTTAGATATGTATTAAATAATCCTTTATTATGGACTGAGGAAGCGGCAAGATATTTAATGATCTGGATGGCTCTCATTGCTGCCAGTATTTCTTTAAAAAGAAGAGAACATGTAGGGATAAAAATTCTTGTTAATAGGTTAAACCCTAAAGTAAAAAAAATAGTTGTATTAATAACTAAATTATTTATGGCCTATTTTTTGTATATTCTTATAAAAGAAGGGTTTCAGATGGTTCTTGGGGCAAGGACACAGATTTCTCCGGCCTTAAGAATTCCAATGTCCTGGCCACTCTTATCTGTACCACTTGCCGGTTTTTTTACTTTATTACAGTTAATATTACAGATTATTATAGATATTACTGAAGAGGGAGGATAATCTAGATGCTTGCTTTTATCATTATAGTATTTTTTCTATTAATACTGGCAGGTACACCTATTGCTTTTGCGCTGGGAATAACTGCAACTTTAAGCTTTTTAAAGATGCAGGCCCCTGTATTAATGATGTTAGTTCCTCAAAATTTTTATTCAGGTATTGATATGTTTGCATTAATGGCTATGCCATTTTTTATGCTCGCAGGAGATATCATGAACAGGATTAAAATTACTCATAGATTGGTAAAACTGGCTAATGTACTGGTAGGACATATTAGAGGTGGGCTTGCCCATGTGAATATACTTGTCAGCATATTTTTTGCTGGCTTAACAGGGGCGGCTGTTTCAGATACTGCAGCACTTGGAACGATGTTAATACCAGCGATGGTTGAAGACGGGTATGACCGCGATTTTTCTGCAGCAATAACTGCTGCCTCTTCCATTATTGGTCCCATTATACCCCCGAGT
>CAZOON010000168.1:0-4385 GCA_964581445.1 uncultured Halanaerobiales bacterium
CAATCTCT
Organism: uncultured Halanaerobiales bacterium; assembly: GCA_964581445.1. Lineage (GTDB taxonomy): Bacteria > Bacillota > Halanaerobiia > Halanaerobiales > CAZOON01 > CAZOON01. The sequence goes on from CAZOON010000168.1 coordinate 9, forward strand.
TCATCTTCCAGCTGTTTTCTATACATTTCAGGTATTACAATTTTTTTGTTTCCCTCAAGTCCCAGTATTAATAGCTGTAAACGTTCATCAAAATGTGGCGACAGACCACTCAAGTAATACATATTTGCTGAAGGGCCCAGAATTAAATAATCAATATTTGATTTTTCCATTTGCAACCTTACTTTCTTACTTCTTGAATCTAAAATTTTAACTCCCCCCTTAAGATTATGAATATTTATGGGTAATATGGTATGACCAATGTTCAAAATATAGTAAGGCCCTCTTAATTAAGAAGACCTTACTATTTTATATCTATACTAAATAACAATTATTATTTTCTTTTTTTCAATGCCGCCCCACCAAGATAAGCCTCCTGTACCTTCGCATCTTTTCTCAAGACTTCAGCATCTCCATTTATTGTCATATTACCAGTCTCTAGAACATATCCTCTGTCTGCAATACTTAAAGCCTTACGCGCGTTCTGCTCAACAAGTAAAATTGCTGTACCCTGCTCATTTATTTCCTGGATTATTTTAAATATCTGTTTCACCAGTACTGGAGCAAGTCCCAGAGATGGCTCATCCAGAAGCATAATACGTGGTTTACTCATTAAAGCCCTTCCAATAGCCAGCATCTGTTGCTCTCCACCTGATAATGTACCAGATAACTGATTCTTTCTTTCTTTAAGTATGGGGAATAAATCATAAACCCTTTCCTTTGATTCCTGTATTTTCATTTTCTTTTTTCTCTGTATATAGGCCCCAAGCCTGAGATTTTCTTCAACACTAAGTGTAGAAAATACCCTTCGACCCTCGGGGACATGAGAAATACCGGAAATAACAATCTTATATGGTTTTGTATCATTAAGTTCCTCATTATCAAAACTAATTTTACCATCACGAATCGGTAATAAACCTGAAATAGCCCTGAGAAGAGTGCTTTTTCCTGCTCCATTTGCCCCTAATACTGTAACTATTTCACCTTCATATACCTCTAGAGATACCCCCTTAAGGGCTTCAATGGATCCATAAAATATCTCTAAGTCTTCTACTTTTAATAATGCACTCATATTAGAACTCCTCCTCTTCATCTTTGCCTAAATAGGCCTCGATTACCTGAGGATTACTATAAACATCTTCTGGTAGACCTTCAGCAATTTTTTTGCCCTCATCCATTACTGTCACCCAATTGGATATACCCATAACCACATTCATATCATGTTCAATTAACAATATAGTTAAATCTTCTTCCAGTAGGGATTTTAAAAATACAATTAAATCTTCAGATTCTCTGTCATTTAAACCACTACTGGGTTCATCCAGAATTAATAAATCTGGGTCAGAAGCCAGGGCACGGGCTATTTCCAACATCCTTTGATTACCATAGGCGATATTTTTAGCTAATTCATTTTTATATTTCCATAAGCCTACCTGTTTCAATCTGTCTTCTGCATTTCTTTTTATTCTTAGCTCTTCTTCTTTTTGAGCCTTATTTTTAAATATTGAAGCAATGGTTCCTTTATCACTTCTACAGTGTTGCCCTGCCATCACATTCTCAAGACAGGTCATATTAGAAAAAAGTCTAATGTTTTGAAAGGTTCTGGCAATACCTTTTTTTATTATTTCGTGTGGTTTCTTTCCGAAAAGATTCTCTCCTTTAAAAATAACACTACCACCATTCGGCTGATATATGCCAGTTACAACATTAAAAACAGTAGTTTTTCCTGCTCCATTAGGCCCTATTAAACTACTAATTTGTCTTTTTTTAACTTTTAAATTAATTTTATTTACTGCGGTCAAACCACCAAATTTTTTAACAAGATCTCTGGTTTGTAATAAAATTTCATCATCATTTCTATTTTTTGTATCCATATTATCTTGAGACATTTTTTCCTCCTGCTTTCTTTAATAGTGAATTAAATTCAACAGCTCCTCTTTTCCTTGGCCAGATACCTCCTGGTCTAAATACCATCATTACTATCATGGCAAGACCAAAAATTAACAAGCGGTATTGAGCAAAAGCACGAAAGACCTCAGGGAAAAGGCTAATAGCAGCAGCACCTATTAGAACACCGGGAATTGAACCCATGCCTCCAATAAGAACAATACTAAATAACAAACTGGATTCCATAAAAACAAAGCTTTCTGGAGAAACCATCATTAATTTTGAAGCATAAATATTACCGGCTACCCCGGCCAGACCAGCCCCCAGTAAAAAGGCCAGTAATTTATAATACCTAACATCTATACCTATTGATTCAGCTGCAATTACATCTTCTCTGATATAATTCCAGGCCCTTCCTACTCTAGAATTTTGCAAATTAATCAGGGCAATAATTGTTAAGGCAACTATTATCCAGATATAATAATAAAACTTTGTCGAACTATTAATTACCAGCAAACCACCAAATGAAGGAAAACCAATACCAAAAACCCCATTTGGACCACCAGTTATTCCAAATGGATTGTTATTCAATGTTAACCTGACAATCTCCCCTAATCCTATAGTCACAATACACAGATAATCTCCTTTTAAGTGAATTATGGGAGACATTACAAGATAAGCAAATAAACCTGCAGTCAAAGCACTAACTGGTAGTAAAATTACAACAGGAATATTAAAACTTACATTAAGTATGGCTGTAGTATAGGCACCAACAGCCATAAAACCCATATGTCCCAAATCGAAAAGTCCAACTTCTCCCAGCACTATATTTAAACTAAGACCTAGAAGTGCATAAATACCAAAAAAGAAAAAAACATCTGTCCAGTAATTATTAATAAAAAAAGGTAATATTAAAAAAAATAAAGCTATTAATAGAATAGACCAGTAAGCAAATTTATTTTTATTATCTAAAACTTTATTAAATTTCATTTCTCTGCTCCCTTATACTTTTTCTGCAATTTTTTCACCCAATAAACCTGTTGGACGAAATATTAAAACTAATATTAAAATAACAAAAACAAAAACATCTTTATATGATGTAGATATATAGGTGGAACCCAGCATCTCAAGCACACCAAGAACAAGTCCACCTATCATGGCCCCGGGAATATTCCCAATTCCACCGAGAATAGTTGCAGTAAAGGCCTTCAAACCATAATTCCAGCCCATAATAAAACTTATCTTCCGGTAATACATACCAACCATTACACCAGACATACCACCCAGGGCAGGTCCCAGCGCAAAAATAAAAAATATTACCGTTTCAATATTTATACCCATAAGGGCTGCGGTATCTCTATCCAGTGCACAGGCACGAATAGCCGCGCCAAAAGTTGTCTTCTGAATAATATAATATAAAATTCCCATCAAAATAAAAGAAATCATTAAAATAATTATCTGAAGTAAATTAATTTTAATACCACCAATATTCAACATAGTTGAAGGTACTACCTCAGGTAAATAGGCACGTGGACGCGGACCCCAGATAACCATTATTCCATTTTGTATAACAATTGAAGCACCCAATGCAGATACTACAGCAGGAAGACGACCTGCTGGATATATTGGGCGATAAGCAACCCTCTCTATAAAAATACCGGCTACACCTATGCCGATTGCGGCTAAAATTATAGCCGCAATCATACCTCCCCAGATACCCAGGGTTGAGGATACATAGGCAGATCCTGAAACCAATACTGTAAACCCTAGATAAGAACCCAGAGCAAATAGATCTCCATGAGCAAAGTTTATTAGTTTCATAACACCATATACCATGGAATAACCCAGAGCGATAAGAGCATAAAATGATCCAATTGTTAATCCGTTCAGTAACTGCTCTATGATTATTTTCATTTTTTATTACCTCTTTTTATTTTATTTTTTAACATCTACAATATCAAAATTTCCATCATCTTTTACTACATAAAGATTAATACCTGTTCCTACACGGTCACCTTTTTCATCAAAAGCAATCGAACCGGTAATACTATGAAAGTCTTCCATCTCATTTTTCAGATAATCAGCGATAACTTTAGAGTCAGTTGAGCCAGTCTGATCAATGGCTTCTGCCAGTACATAAAGGGCATCAGCTGCATATACTGACCAGGGACTTGAAGGCAGGGAATCATATTCTGCTTTATAGGCTTCTTTAAATTCTATAGCTTCAGGATTGGTAAAATACTTAATTAATGCTTCCTGAGTTTGATATGAGCCTTTAGCATATTCTAAACCGGCTATATTAATAAAATCTTCATTAATGGCAGCATCCCCACCAACAAATATAGCATCAATACCAATCTCTCTTGCCTGTCTGATAATTAAACCTGCTTCTGAGAAATAGCCGGTAAAATAGAAGATATCCGGATTATTTTCTCTTAATTCAGTAAGAGGAACCTTAAAATCAGATTCACCTGGAGTAATGGCATCAAAATA
>CAZOON010000169.1:0-4364 GCA_964581445.1 uncultured Halanaerobiales bacterium
AGCCAGAGATATAAGCAGGGCAGAGGCAGGTACCCTTTATTTATTTCAAAATCATGAGCTGGAATTTAAAATAATTCAAAATGATGTCCTGAATATTGAAAAAGGAGGGAAAGGTGAAGAAATAAATCTTCCTCCAGTAGAGATTGAAGAAAAGAATGTAGCAGGTTATTGTGCCCTTACAAAAAGGGTTGTTAATATTAATAATGTTTATGATAATGAAAAATTTAATTTTTCTGGTCCTAAAAAGTATGATGAGATTACAGGTTATAAGACAATTTCAATGTTAGTTGCTCCCTTGATCGATAATTCTGGGGAATTGGTGGGTGTTTTACAATTAATAAATGCCCGGGATAAGGAGGGAAAAGTTATACCTTTTGCCCCTTATTTTGAAAAAGTTATCTCTTCACTGGCCTCACAGGCGGCTGTTTCAATTAATAATATTCGTTATATTAATGAGATTCAGTGTTTGCTCAGTGGTTTTGTAGAGGGGATGACCGCAGCTATTGATGCCCGAACTCCATATAATGCCAGTCATAGTCAAAGAATTGCGCAGATGGTTAAAAAATTTTTAAAGGTCATTAATTCTATTGATAAAGGTGAGTTTAAATCTGTTTATTTTGATCAAAAGAGTCAGGAAGAATTAATTATGAGTGCCTGGTTACATGATATAGGTAAGATGGGTGTTCCTCTAACCATTATGAATAAAGCCAGTAGGTTGGAAGGAAGATTAGAATTAATATTACAGCGTTTTGATTATATAAAAATACATTTAAAATTTGAACTTGCTCAATTAAAAAATACTAAGAATAAAACTTTTCTGGAAGCTGAGATTAAAGAAGAGCTTAATTTACTAAAAGAAGCCAGGGATCTGGTCATATATCTCAATAAAGCAAGTACATTTGTTGATGATAAATTAAGAGAAAGATTAAATTTTTTTGCAGAGCAAAGTTATGAAGATGAGGAAAATGTTTTACACAATTGGCTACAAGAGGACGAAGTAATTGCTTTATCAGTACCTAAAGGGACTTTAACCCCTGAAGAGAGAGAAAGTATAGAAGAACATGTTAATATTGCTTCCCGGATATTGCAGGCAATTTCTTTTCCAGAAAGGTTAAGCAAGGTCTCATATTGGGTCAGTTTACATCATGAATATCTGGATGGCAGTGGATATCCTCTGGGTCTTGTTGGTGAGGAAATTCCTATGCCTGGCAGGATTTTTGCGATTGCAGATATTTTTGATGCTCTGATAGCTGCTGATAGGCCTTATAAAAAGGCCAAATTAATCCCTGATGCCTTGAAAATTCTTGGGTTTATGGTTGAGGAGGGTAAATTAGATAAAAAACTTTTTGCTGTATTTAAAAAATACGAAGTCTGGGATATCAGCAATGTAAATAGTAGTTTTAGGGAATGTTCAAGATGAAAAAATATTTTATAATATTAGCACTCTTATTGGTAATTATATATTGGTTTTTTGGCTTTGTTAATTTTGACTGGATTGAAAACCTGGAGCTGGTTTTTCTTAATTTTCGCTTTAAACTACGGGGACCTATTGAACATAGTGATATTGTAAAAATAGTTGCCATTGATGATCATAGTCTCAGTTATTTATATGAAAATGAGGGTAATTCCTGGCCCTTAAGTCGTGATGTTTACGCCCGGGCTATTGATAAATTAGCTAAGGCGGGTGTTAAGAGTATTGTTATGGATATTTCATTTGATTCTTATCGCGATAAAGGCAGACAGGGAGATGAGAAATTTGCCCAGACTCTTTTTATGTATCCCTATGTAAGTATAGGGACTATTCTGGTCAATAATAAAGATGAATTTTATAATTTAGATCCTCAATATAGAGAAAGAATAATAAAAAGTCAGGATTATAAAAAGTTTGCCTATAAAATTGCTAATATTAATAAATACTATGAACCTGAGTATTTTTCTATCTATAAAATGATTCCTCCCGCCGATATATTTGAATATACTGTCTATGGATATGGGACATTTGAGATCGGTTTACCTGATGCAGATGGTTATTATCATAGTATACCTTTGATTATTAATGAAGATTTCAGCAAAAAGGAAGGGCAGGGTTCCTTGCTTTTACTTCCAAATCTTGATATATTAGGACTTGCTGCATTTTTAGATTTAAAAGCAGGTGAATGGGTGTGGGACATTGAAAATAAAAAAATAAATATGGGTGATAAATTAGAGTTTCCTGTAGATAGCAATGGTTATTATAATATAAATTATTATGGCAAAAAAGCTTTTGCAGAGATTTCTCTGGTGGATGTATTAAATGAAGATATTGAAACTTTAAAGAAGATGTTTTCTAATAAAATGGTTTTTTTTGGATATACTGCTCAGGCCAAGGGGATATTTGATGTGCGTCCTACCCCCTTTAATAATAATGAAGCCGGTATACAATTACATGCTACTTTGTTGGCAAATATACTTGAAGGAGATCACTTTTATAGATTACCCTTCTGGTTGAATTTGTTACTAATATTTGTTTTATTATTAATATCATTTTATATTTTGCAGATACCTGTATTAAAATATAGTATAATACTTGATTTATTATTAATAGTATCAATTAATATCATAAATTATTTACTCTTTATAAATAATATATGGATGGATTTATTTTACCTTGATTTTGTTTTAATAGTTTATCTATTGTTTAATGTTATTACAAAAGTAATTCATGAATACAGGGAAAGAATGAAAACTAAGAGTTATTTCAGTAGATATGTACCAGAAGAAGTAGTTGAGCAGATATTATCAGACCCTTCTTTAATTAATCCAGGTGGGGAGGAAAAAGAGCTTACAGTGTTATTTACTGATATTGTTGGGTTTACCGCCATATCAGAACAGCTTACTCCATCAGAGCTGGTTAGATTATTAAATGAATATTTATCTGAAATGTCATATATTATTAAAAAATCATATAAAGGAACTCTGGATAAGTTTATAGGAGATGCCATTGTTGCCATTTTTGGAGCACCTTTTGAAAGCCCTGATGATCCAGTAAGGGCTGTTGAAGCAGCCCTGGCGATGAGAGACAAGGTTGATGAATTGCAAAAAAAATGGCGTGAAAGAGGAGAAAAGGTTGTTTTTGATATGGGGCTTGGTATTAATACTGGTCAGGCTGTTGTGGGTAATATTGGGAGCAAAGAGCGTGTTAATTATACCTGTATAGGTGATTCAGTTAATGTAGCGGCAAGACTTGAGGCTGCAACAAGAGATACAGATTGTAAGATATTGATAAGTGAAAGCACATATCAAAAGGTGAAAGAGCATTTTATCTGTGAAAAAATTGATAATTTAAGAGTGAAGGGAAAGACTGAAGCATTGACAGTATATAAAGTACATGGTAAAAAAGATTAGATTGGACAGGGAGGTAATATTTATGCAGAAGAAAATTTTTTGGCTCTTTTTGATTTTAATATTAATTATTGTAAATGGGAATATATTGGCTTTTACATTGGAAACTGAAATTGAAAGTAATCTACTTACACCATTGCAAGAAGTAAATGTTAAGGTAAAATTACTTGATGATGATGGTCAATTAATAAAAGAAGATAAACAGCTTTTAGTGCAGGTTAGTAGGGGAGGATTATCTGAGTTAAAAAATTTAAGAGAGGGTATTCCCCTTAAAAAGGGTATAGCAAATTTTACCTATCTTGCTCCAGAAAAAGCAGGTAATGCTGAGATAATGATTCTTGAATTACAGGAAAAATTAAAAGCAAAAATAAATTTTGAGATTAAAGAAAGCTCTGAGCAAAAAAAGTGGAAGGAAGAGTATGCTTTATTAAAAGATATAAAAGGAAATGTATTCCTTAAATATAAAAATGCTGTTAGCTGGGAATCAGCTAATAATGAATTGAAAATTCATAAAGGGGATAAAATTAAAACTCAGAATAATTCCTGGGTTACTTTGCAGCTTTTTGATGGTTCAGAGATTGTACTTGAACCCTTTAGTGAAATGTTGATTGAGTCTCTTGCAACATTAGAGGGTAATTCTGAAGTGAAACAGGGTAAGTTTGAGTTGCTTAAAGGTAAGGTGTTATGTTCTGCAAATAAATTTATTAATAAAGGTTCAAGTTTTACTGTAGAAACTGCATCTGCTACAGCTGGTGTTCGAGGAACATATTTTGAAGTTTTTTATCTTGAAAACAGTGGTACTTTTGTTATATTATATAGAGGTTCCCTACATATTACTCAAAAAGATACAGAGCTTAGTTATAAACTCAAAGGTCAGCAGAAAACAGTGATACCCAGGGGAGAAATTACACCATTAATTTTCGAAAATACAGATAGTGAGGAAGAAAGAAAGGAAGAATTAAAGAAAATAATAGAAGAGTTTA
>CAZOON010000170.1:0-4358 GCA_964581445.1 uncultured Halanaerobiales bacterium
ATAATAGAAGAAAAGACTGTAAGTGGTTCTGTTAATTTAAGATGGTCAACATACTGTTTGTAATTAGTACCAATATTATATGTTTCGACCTGGCCACTAATAAGAAGTACCGGGGCCCTGTCACTATAGGCATCTGCTATACCATTAATTATATTTGCTGTTCCCGGCCCACTATGAGAAACACATACAGCAAGATTACCTGTTAATTTTGCCTCAGCAGAAGCCATCAAACCCGCCGTGCTTTCATGAGTAGTTGTATAAAGATTGAGAGGCGAATCCTTAATATGTGCATACAATCTTAATATTGTATCTCCTGCATAACTATAAATATTTTTTACCTTAAATTTTGTAAGTTGTTCAATTAAAACATCTGTAAAATTTTTTTCTGACATTTTATCCCCTCCGCTAAATAAGATATCCGTATATATATTTTAAAATACAGAAAAATAATGAATGGGAATATTTTTCTAATTGACTTTTTTTATAAGTAAGTTATAATATATTTAGAAGTTTATTTAATTAAATAATTAGAAAGGTGTTTAATTATCATGAATAGTCAGATGAATATAATTTTTAAATCTCTGGCCGATAAAACCAGAAGACAAATATTGGAAATGCTGAAAAAAAGTGATCTTACAGCAGGAGAGATTGCAAAAAGGTTTGAAATGACAAAGCCGAGTATTTCTCATCATTTGAACATTCTTTTTCAGGCTAATTTAGTAAAAAAGAGAAGATATGGTCAGTATATCAATTATTCACTCAATACCATGATGCTACAGGATGTATTATTATGGGTAAAGGATTTTTTTCGTGATAATAATACTAATGAGGTGGTCTAAATGAAATATAAAAAAGATGATGAAGATTATAATATAAAAGAAGAGCTAAATAATGATAAATATTTATTAATTATAATTTTTTCTACGATTATTATTAGTATAATTGCCTTTCCCTATTTACCAGAAAAAATGGTTACTCATTGGAATTTTTCCGGTGAGCCTGATTGTACAATGAAAAGAATATATGCCTCTTTACTTTTTCCTGTATTAAATATTTTTATTTATTTTTTAATGCTCTTCACACCTTTAATTGACCCCAAACGTAAAAATTATACAAAATTTAAAAAGGCTTATAGATTTATGAGGTTGGGTATTATATTATTTATGCTTAGTCTGCATTTGATAATAATATTATATAATACTGGTTATAAAATAGATGTTGGAAAATATGTTTTTTTATTATTGGGGTTGTTATTTATATTAATTGGCAGATATTTGCCTATGATTAAGCATAATTATTTTATTGGCATAAAAATTCCCTGGACTCTTGCTAATGCGAATAACTGGAAAAAGACACATGAACTGGGTGGTAAATTATATTTTATTACTGGTTTTATTATGATTTTATCTTTATTTTTATCAGCTAAATTGCGATTCTGGATAATTATAATAAGTATTGTATTAAGCACGATTATTAGTATTATTTATTCTTACATAGTATATAAAAATGATAATAAGGAGTGAATTCTTTGGCTTTAGTTGTAATAGGTGGTGGTGCAGCAGGGATGATGGCAGCAGGTACTGCTGCTAATAGAGGTATAGAAACTATTTTAATAGAAAAAAATAGTCGTTTAGGAAAAAAAGTTTTAATTACAGGTAAAGGTAGATGTAATATTACCAATGCGACAAGTGTGAAGGGCCTTTTAGATAATGTTTTAGTTAATCCGAATTTTCTTTATAGTGCTTTTTATTCTTTTCCCAGTGAACAATTAATTTATTTTTTAAATAGATTGGGTTTGAAAACAAAGATTGAAAGAGGCAATAGAGTTTTTCCAGTTAGTGATAAGGCTGAAGATGTTGTAAATACACTAAAAAAATATCTAAAGGAAAACGATGTCAAGATTATTAAAGAAAAGGTTCTTAAGATATTAACTAAAAATAAAGTAGTTTCAGGGCTTAAGTTAAGTAATGGACGAGTGATAAAGTGTGATAGGGTTATTCTGTCTACAGGAGGGGTATCCTATCCCAGTACTGGATCCAGTGGAGATGGTTTTGAAATGGCCAAAAAACTTGGACATAAGATTAAAAAGCTTAAACCCTCACTTGTACCACTTGAAATCAAAGAGGACTGGATTAATAAACTTATTGGACTATCTTTAAGAAATATAAAGATAAGATTATTTAAAAATGATGAGATGATATATACTGATTTTGGAGAAATGATTTTTACTCATTATGGTGTATCTGGTCCTGTAATATTATCTGTGAGTTCAAATATTAAAGATAATATAAAAAATAATAATTATCGTCTGGAAGTAGATATGAAACCAGCTCTTGATGAAGATAAACTTGATAGAAGGATACAAAGAGATTTTAAAAAATATAGCAGAAAAAATTTCTCTAATGCTTTGAATGATCTATTACCCCAGAAAATGATAGTTCTTATTATTGAATTATCTAAGATACCTTATGATAAAAAAGTTAATCAGATAAGTAAAGAAGAGAGAAAAAGATTAGTTAATTTATTGAAAGGACTATCAATGACTGTTAGCCGTTCTAGACCTATTACTGAGGCAATAATTACCTCCGGGGGGGTAGATGTAAATGAAATTAATCCATCTACGATGGAATCCAAATTAATAGCTGGTCTTTTTTTTGCTGGAGAGATAATTGATGTAGATGCCTATACTGGTGGTTATAATTTGCAAATAGCATTTTCTACAGCTTATCTTGCAGGGAGCAGTTGTTAATAAGGTCATAAAGTTCTTTATAGGTAATGATATCTTCTTTGGATTCTTTTAGAAATTCAATTATTGTTTTAAATTTTTGTGGGGGATAATAGTAGATATTACCACCTTCTTTAATTTCATGAAAGACAAGAATTAAAGGGGTATCATTTTTTTTGGCTAATTTGAGTTTTCTTTCGATATGTTCAATATTAGTATTTTTAATAATTACCATTATTTGAGCTGGAATTTCTTCAAATCTATCAATTTTAGTTTTATTTTTTAAATATAATTTATCGCCCCGTGCCAAATTGTAGTAGCGGGATACAGTATTAGAGATATCTTTATTCCAGGCAGTCATCGGGCTACAAAAGCTGATATAATTTAAAGAATTTAATTTTTTTTCTTTAATATATCTCTGAGAATTTGCAATTTCATTTTCTAAACCCTCTGCAGTAAGTTTAAAAAGATCGGGATGGTTTATTGTATGGGAGCCTATTTCCCAATTTGAATTTTTTAAAGTTTTTAGATTATCCAGGCTTAAATGCTTTTCAGTACCAATGTAATTAATGGGCATAAAAACAACAGCTGGTATATTATTTTTTTTCATTAGTGGAAAGGCATTATTTATTATTCCCTGGTAACCATCATCGAAATTAAGTATTATTTTAAAAGTTGCTTTTGTTGTGTTAGTTCCAGTAAAAATTAAAGTTATCGCCAAAACTATAATAATATATTTTTTCATCTTTTATCTCCTTTTTTATAAATTATTCGAGATAAAGATATAATCTCCTTCTAAAGAAAAATTAGATTATTGTGTTAAGAACATATGTATGCTAAAATACATATTGAGGGGGAATGGAGATGGCTATAAAAGACAGGGGTAATATAAAGTGGTCTTCTTTAATGTTGACAGAACATAGACGACCTTTGAGGAACTTAAAAAAAGAGGATGAGTCAATAGGAAAACCAGAACTTGATGAACAGTTATTAGAAGATATGAATTATATATTGCATAAGGCTTTGCATCTGAAAAAGGAATTAAAAATTGTTTATTTTAAGGAAGGAAGAAGATATTTAATTAGAGGTAAATTGTTAAAATGTGATTCTTTTAAAAAAAATATTATTATCAGGATTGAAAAAAACATCAAAAAAATAATTCAATTAGAAGATATTATTGAACTTGACCTTTAATTTTTCCATAAAATATATTAAAATAAATATAAATCAATAAAGGAGGTAGGATGTGCCCAAAAGAATAAAGAGGCATCTTTTTATTTCTGGTCGAGTACAGAGGGTAGGTTATAGAGCGTTTATAAGAAAAAAAGCAAAGAATTTAGGTGTAAAAGGCTGGGTGAAAAATTTATTTGATGGAAGGGTAGAAGCTGTATTTTGGGGAACTAGTGAAAAAGTTGCTGAAATGATTGAATTAGTAAGAAAGGGTCCCCATTTTTCTCAGGTAGAGGATGTAAAAATATTAAAAGAAGATATTGATAAAGAAATAAAAGAATTTAAAATTATTAATTAATAGTTTTATAATACTGGAAAGAAAGGTGATAATCTAGTATATATGAAAAAATTTGAATTGATAGCTACTACGACCTTTGGACTTGAAGCAGTGGTAAAAAAGAAA
>CAZOON010000171.1:0-4346 GCA_964581445.1 uncultured Halanaerobiales bacterium
GCTAATTAATCAACTATAAAATGAAAATATAAAAAATCCCGGTTAATCCCGGGATTTTTCTTTTTGAAGTGTAAATGAATCTATGTTTAATTCTTCATGTCTTTTTCTTTTCTCAATCTTTTTTATGATGGAGAGAGAACTATTAATATTTAGTAGATATGAATATTTATCTAAACCCTCTATTATCATCCATTTTTCATCGAGGATTTCTGAAGGCCTATCTGCAGGTGTTTTAATGGTATTGGAATAGGCAAGAGCAATGAAGTGATTATTAAGTGAATATCCAATAGCCACTTTATATTTATTATTTTGCTTTATCTGATTTATATACCAGCTATCTGTATTATGATTAATTGTAATATCAAAATGTTTAAAATTGCTTTCATCAAATATCCTTAATACAGGGGTGTTTTGATAGTATTCAGAAACATTTATCTCCCAATAGCAATATATCCACCGGGGATCTCTAGCGAATAATCTAATAAATGTTTTATTATACTTGTTTTTAAATTCTTTCTTTAACCAGCTATAACCCTCGTTTGTATCAAGGAACTTATCTTTAATAGCTGTTTCAATATTTTCATATTCCATTTTTGGATTTAATTCGCTGGCAATTTCAAGATCAGATTGAGGTCGCTTTTTTTTCATAGTTTTTTCCCTCCGTGTTGTAAAATAATATAAACTTAAAAATGATATAAATGCAAATAATATTATCAGGATATTAAGGAAGTACCACATATTATCCCTCCTTTCGCAAAAGCAAATTTCCATCCTTTTCCGGGATAAAATCTCTGTAATCAATGAAGGGAAAAATGTTATTTTCTTCTTCCAGCTCATGCAAATATCTTTCATTTATATTATTTTCTTGTAGCTGTTTTATTAGTTTAAAGAAATTATTTAGATGTGTTTTTGTTCTTTTTTCAGCATAATCAACCATCGTTTTTGTTTTCATAATAAAAGCCCAATCACTACTTTGAGCCAAAAATAGTTCTCTTGCTAATTGTTTTAAGGCCCTTTCTATAATTTCATCATCATTATTATTTTGATACTTAGAAACTTCTTTTGCCATTTCTTTTTCAGCTTCATGGAGATGACGATATATCCAGTCATTACTTTCATTTAACCATACTTCATGATAACCTTTATAACCCCAACTGGATTCAGCAGGCATGGCAACCTGGTTTCCTGGATATTTTTCAAGGTATTCTTGAGGGGTAATAGGAAGAACTTCTTTTATATCATAATGTAATTTTTTGAATAAATATTCCAACCATAATGGTCCTTCAAACCACCAGTGACCAAATAATTCAGCATCATAAGGGGCAATAATTATTGGATTACGATCCATAATATTATTTAAATAAAAAAATTGTTGCTGACGATTAAAAGCGAAATTTGCCGCATGCTCAGCCGCTTTTTTCCGCGCCCTATCCGGATTATATAGCTCTTTATTGTCTGTCTTTCCTGTAATTTTATAATATTTAATTCCAGTATGTTTTCTAATACCAGAAGGAAGATATTTTTTAATATAATCATAATTTAGATCATAGGCTATATCCCTGTAGAATTCCCTGTAATCAAAATCACCAGGGTAACCCTCATCTGCACTCCAGACCTGTTTGGATGATTCTAAATCTCTTCCAAAAACAGCCACACCATTAGGTGTATAAACAGGGGCAAAAAGGCCATAACGAGGTCTTGGTATAGCATATAATAGTCCATGACTGGAAGAAATAAAATATCTAATTTTTTCTCTGGCAAGAATTGCTTCAATGTTTTCTTTAAAACCACATTCAGGCAACCATATACCCGGGGGCTCCTGATTGAAAAAATGTTTATATGTTTTTATGCCTGTTTTAATTTGAGCACTTATAGTTTCTTTTTTATAAATCAAGGGTAAATAGGCATGAGTTGCTGCTGATGTTATTATTTCTAGACTTCCCTCATCCTGAAACCTTTTAAATCCATTTAAAAGATTATCATTGTATTTTTCATGAAAAACATAATAGGCTTCTTTAAATAAGCATCTATACATTTCAGCCAATTTTTTTATTTCTTCATTATTTTTTAAACGATGAATTTCTTTTTCACTAAGTTCAATTAAATTTTCAAGATGTTTTTTATATTTTTTCTGTAGTAAGTTATCAGCCAGCATGCTGGCAAGGCTTGGAGATATATCTATACTTAATCTAAAATATATTTTATCTCTCAATAATTTTTCCATAATGTTTAAAAGTGGTATATATGTTTCTGTTATTGCTTCAAATAGCCATTCTTCTGCTATTTGCCCTTTTTCTTTATGCCTTACAAAGGGTAGATGTGCATGTAATATTAATGATAAATAAGCTCTACTCATTTTATTCCTCCCGTCTCTTTCCTTAATAATATGTTTTAATACTTTTCTCTTTATACAAAAATAAATATAAAAAAATTTACTAAACCCTCCTTTGCATAAAAAAAAAACAGATGGAAATATTATACATAAGAAAAGGAGGTATTTTTATTAGATGAAAATATTAATGTTTTCCTGGGAATACCCTCCATTGAGCTATGGAGGACTGGCCAGACATGTTCAGGATTTAAGTGAAGCCCTGGTTAAATTGGGTCATTCTATTTTTATTATTACACAGGGTGATAATAATATTCCTGTAGAGCAAAATATTAATGGGGTTAAAGTATTTCGGACAGAGAGAGTAAAAATATCGGCGGGAAATTTTTCTAATGATATATTACATTTAAATTTTCAATTACTGGAAAAGGCTATTGCTATTCTGGATAAATATGGTGATATGGACATAGTTCATGGGCATGATTGGCTGGTATTTTGGGCCAGTAAAGTAATTAAACACAGTAAAAAAATACCATTAATATATACCATTCATGCTACTGAGCATGGGAGAAATCAGGGGATATATAATGAGCTGCAGCGTTATATTAATGATATAGAATGGTATTCGACATATGAGGCCTGGAGGGTTATTGTTTGTAGTAATTATATGAAAGAAGAAGTCAAGAATATTTTTTATCTACCTGATGATAAGATTAAAAAATTAAAAAATGGAGTTGTAATTGAAAGATTTGAGACTAAAAGTGATAAAGAATTTAGAAATAATTATGCCGCTCCAGGTGAAAAAATTGTTTTTTTTGTAGGAAGGATAGTTAGAGAAAAAGGTATTCAAATCTTAATTTCAGCCATTCCTGACATATTAAAAGAGAATCCCAGCACTAAATTTATTATTTCTGGCAAAGGACCTCATCTTAAAACCTTACGACAGCAGGCCAATAATTTAGATATTGCAGATAGGATATTTTTTACAGGTTTTATAGATGATGAGGTCAGGAATAAGTTATATAAAGCAGCAGATATTGCAGTTTTTCCCAGTCTATATGAACCTTTTGGTATCGTTGCCCTGGAAGCAATGGCCACAAAGACAGCAGTAGTATTGAGTGATGTAGGGGGATTTTCAGAGATAATTAAAAATGAAAAAAATGGGTTAAAGGTAGCCCCTAATAATTCTCTTTTACTTGCAGAGGACATTAATAAACTTTTTAATAATAAAAAGCTTTCTAAAAGGATTGCAAAACAGGGATATGAGATGGTTAAAAATAATTATGATTGGGAAGTAATTGCTCAAAAGACTTTAAGAATCTATGAAAATGTATTAAAAGAATATGATGAGAGTGATTGGAATAATAACTTTGTGGGCACATATAATGTTAATGAAAAAAAATTTGCAAATTATAGGTATATGTTATAAGAGAGGGGTTTTAAATGAAAGCGGTTATTATGGCTGGTGGAAAGGGTACAAGATTAAGGCCTTTAACATGTAATATACCAAAACCAATGGTTCCAATTTTAAATATTCCAGTTATGGAGTATATTATTAGATTATTAAAAAAGATGGATATAGTTGAAATAGCAGTAACGGCTTTTTATTTACCTGAAACAATTAAGGATTATTTTGGGGATGGGGAGAAATGGGGTGTTAGTCTTAAATATTTTCTTGAAGAAAGTCCACTGGGAACAGCCGGTAGTGTTCATAATGCTGATGATTTTTTGGATGAGACCTTTTTAGTTATCAGTGGTGATGCAATGAGTGATTTTAATGTTCAAAAAGCTGTTGATTTTCATATGGAAAACGGGGCAGATGCAACAATAATATTGAGTCAGGAAAATATACCCCTTGACTATGGGGTGATTATGGTTGATGAAAAAAAGAAAATTATTAGATTTTTAGAAAAGCCAGCCTGGAGTCAGGTTTTCAGTGATACTATTAATACAGGTATTTACATACTTGAGCCAGAAATATTTAATATATTTCCCAAAAATAAAAAATATGATTTCA
>CAZOON010000172.1:0-4338 GCA_964581445.1 uncultured Halanaerobiales bacterium
CACCAATTTACCTGAGTTTTCTGCTCCGGCCTTTAATCTGGCATGTACTACAGGCCCAAATCTACTTTCTGAGTAATATAAATTCCCGGTAACAGCCTCTTCTAAATAAAGGGCATCTTCAGGACACATTGCTACACAAACACCACAACCTTCACATTTAAGAGCCTCCACCTCAAAATCTTTTGTAATAGCTCCAAATTTACATACCTCTTCACATATTCCACAATCAATACATTTACTTTCATCTTTAATAGCCAGTTTACCGCCTTTGAATATTTCATCTTTTTTTACTTCTGGTTTAATTAAAATATGCATATTGGGAGCATCAACATCACAATCTGCCAGAACTATATTATCTGCTAAAGCGGCGAGATTAGAAGTAATCGTAGTTTTACCTGTACCGCCTTTACCACTAATAACGGTTAATTTCTTCATTTGATCGCCCCCTTAAACTCGTCAAATAATTTCTTGAATTTTTCTTTCCACTCTGGCATTTCTTGAACAAAGGGGATACCATTAGAATATAATTCAGCAATCTTTCGATCAAATGGGATTTTTAACATTACCGATATATTTTCTTGAGCACAATAATCTTCTACTTCTATATCTTTATCTCCCTCTGAACGATTAATAATAACTCCAAAGGGCTGTTTTATTTCTTTCATCATCTCTACCGTCATTTTTAAATCACTTAAACCAAATGGTGTGGGCTCAGTTACCAGTAGAGAAAAATCACTATCTGCTACCGCCTCTATAGTTGGGCAGGTAGTACCAGGAGGTGCATCAATAATTACATTTTCATCATCATTAATATGTTCCTTTAATTGCTCAATAACAGGGACTGCTGTTTCTTCTCCAATATTTAATTCACCCTGCCAAAAATCTATGCCCTCCCCAGATATATCAGACCTGATTTTCCCTAGCTCTCTGTCTTCTTCTCTTATAGCTCCTTCAGGACAAATCCTCTTACAACCACCACAGCTATGACAAATTTCAGGAAAAACAAGCACTTTATCAAGCATTAAAGCAAGGGCATTATATTCACAAAAATCAACACATTGTTTGCAGGCAGTACATTTTTCATCATCAATAACTGGTATTGCCCTTAAAACTGCTTCATATTCTTCTGTAAATTCAGGTTTTATAAAAATATAAGAATTTGGTTCCTCAACATCTGCATCCAACAACTGTACATTTTCTAATGAAAGGGCGAGATTTGTTGCTACAGTAGTTTTACCTGTGCCGCCCTTCCCACTTAATATTGTAATTCGCATTTTATCACCTTATCTCAAACCTGCATGGGTATCATTTGTAGGGTCAGAAACATCTTTTAAACTTCCATTTTTTAATGAATCAATTGCCTCTTTAATTGTACCGCCCTGAAAAGAATAAAGTTTTATGTTTGCTGCGTCAAGTCCACTAAATGCCTTTGGTCCAAAATTTCCCGAAATTAAAGCATCAACTTTCTGGTCAACAATTGTCTGAGCAGCCATAACACCGGCTCCACCCCTTGCCCCGGTAGCAGCATTATTAATAAAATCAATATCCAGTGAATCTATATCAACAATCGCAAAAAAAGGTGCTCTTCCAAATCTTGAATCAACCTTTGCCTCAAGTCCATCATTATTACTGGCAGTTATTGCAATCTTCATATTATACATCAACTCCTCATCTTTTAAATTAATGTCTCAAATTTTGCAAGCTAATTATAACACCATTATAAACATATGTCAATAATTCACTTTCTTGCCATAAGCAGTCTTACAAAACCATTATAATAGTTTATAGCCTCAATCTCTTCAAAACCTGAATCTTTTAATATTTTCTTCCAGGGCCTTTTAATATAATCAAAGGCATATTTACATTCTATCTTTTCAAATGGTATACGCAAATAAAAGGGAAGTTCTTTATAATCAAACTCCCCATAATCAAGAATATAAAATATTCCTCCTGTCTTTAAAACCTGCATAACATTATGTATTACTTTTTTTCTGGAGCTATGTGGCAATCCATGGATAACAAAAGAAATAAAGGCCTTATCAAATTCTTCTTCAAACGGAAGAGATTTATCAATCCTCATTTTTTTTATCTCTAACTCCGGGTAATTTTTACATTTTTCTTTAAACCTGGCAATCATTGTATCACCTATATCAAGGCCAAGCACTTTACCCTTATCTGATAAATATTTAGCCATAAAACAGGCATTATAGCCTGTACCTGCTCCAAGGTCAATTATTTGTTCATCGTTTTTTATTTCCATTCTCCTGATAACATCATTTATTAAAACCCTATATCGCCCAAAGGTAACAATATTTAATAATTGTTCGTAATATTGGGCTACTTTACCATCTATTTCTACCTTTGAATCTGGATAGATTTTATCCAATTAATATTCACCATCCCTTTTATTATAGGACCTTAGTCGTTTCATAAGCAGTACTAATAGCATCTTGAGCATTACCTGGTTTAGCTGCATCACCAACAATATATACCGGTAAATCTTCTTTTAATTCTTCTTCTAGAGGATTATAACTCTTCATACCAGTAGATACCACAATTATATCTATATCCTTAAATTCTATTTCTTCCCCATCTTTCTCTGCATAAATAGTATTCCCTTCTATATTTTTAATATAGGTATAATCACTAAATACTACATCATTTTCTTTCATCATTTTAAGGGAAAGAAGTTTTGTGATTAATTCCATATCTTCACCAAAATCTGTTGTTCTTTTTACAATTGTTATTTTATTATTCTTAGAAATTAATGCTGTTGCTATATCAACACCAATAAGCCCTCCACCAATTATAAACACATTTTTATTTTCCGGGATATTTTCTTCTCTCAATATCTCTGCCCAATAAAATTCTTTATCTTCTAAACCTGGAATTGGTGGAACACTTGGTTTTGCACCAGTAGCCAGAATCACTCCATCATAATTAGAAATCAGCTCTTCTTTTTTAGCTTCTTTATATATAAGTTCAATATTAGTTTTTTCTAAACGCTCTTTGAAATAAGGAACAAGTTTTCCCATAGGCTTTTTATACGGTGTTAATGGTGCTAAATTAAATTGTCCGCCCAACTCGTCTTTTTCATATATAGTAACCTTATGTCCCCTTTCTTTTAAAAGAAGTGCTGCCTCCATACCGGCTAATCCGCCACCTACAACCGCGTAATTTTGTGGCTTATCTGCTTTATCAATCTTTTCAGATTCTTTTCCTACTTCTGGATTAACAAGACATTGTAGACCCTGTCCGGATTTCACTCCACCTAAACATCCTGCTGTACAGGCGAGGCAGGGTAATATTGGGCCATCAACATTGCCAAAATATTTCCCCACAAAATCCGGGTCGGCAACCATGGGTCTACCAACAGCAATTAAATCTGCCATATTATTTTCTTTAATCTTTTTTACATCACTTACTTCATTAATTCTTCCCACTGCTATTACAGGGATACCCAATTCTTCCTTTAAATCACTCGCCATATCCCAGGTTTTGCCCTTAGGTATAAACATATGTTGAAAATACCAGGGTGGGGTGGTACACACAGTTCCTGCTGATACATGGATAGCAGTCGCACCATTTTCTTCTAGTAATTTAACAAATTCTTTCATTTCAGCCAACTTAATACCTTCAGGAATCATTTCATCTCCACTAATTCTGATAATGATGGGTAAATTACTTATTTCTTTTACTTCATTTAAAATTTCCAGGGGCAATCTACTCCTGTTTTCAAAACTACCACCATATTCATCTTCACGGTCATTAACTGCTGGAGATAAAAATTGAGCTATAAGATAGCCATGTCCAAACTGCAATTCCAGGATATCAAAACCTGCTTCTTCTGCCCTTTTTGCAGTATCTTTAAAAAGATTTTTTGCATCTTCAATGTCTTTCTTGCTCATTCTAATAGGCTTAGCACCACCATTGGCACAAGCTTTATCTGTTGATGAATAATAAATATTATCAGGAATTTTAGGATTGGCCATCCTTCCTGGATGATTTAAATGAGCTATTACCTTTGCACCACCATTATGAATAATATCGGTCATCTCTTTAAGTTTTTCAATCTTATCATCATTATCAATCCCCATCTGGGTGGGAATCTCTCTCAAAGCACTATCAAGGTAAAAAGGCTCTGGAATAATAGCAGCTATATCATTTGACCTTCTCTTATAAAAATCAAGATGTTTTTCTGTAACTACACCACTACCATCACTATAAGCAGTCTTAATTGGAGCCATAATAAATTCATTTTTTAATTCAACATCACCAATAAACATTGATAACCCTCCCGTTACTCTTAAATAAATTGTTTTGAACATATTCTCGTAT
>CAZOON010000173.1:0-4310 GCA_964581445.1 uncultured Halanaerobiales bacterium
GAATTATCCTCATTTTTTTTTGTAGTATTAAGTATTTTATTTATTATAATTACCTGATTTTCCCTTTTGTGTAATTGAAATGTTTCCTCTTTAATGTCTAATTGTTTTAATAATTTTAGATTATGACCAACTGTTTCCACTAATTTTACTTTACCATCAATATACATATATACACTTCCATAGTCTGCTACTTTAATTAAATTAAAAGCAACTAATAATAATTCTTTCCAGAATATCTCCTCTTCATCTTTAATTTTTAATTTATCAAGTTTGTCCGGTAAATTTAATAAACATTCAACTGTATTGTTTAATTCTATAACTCTTTTTTCACATTTTTGTTTTTCTTTTTTTATATCATTCATTTTAATGCTCCCTATTAAAATATTAAAATACACTTTTTAGCATGGAGTTAAAAAAATATTTTTCTAGATTCAATAAATTTTTTTGGGACTTTATGCCTAATCTTTATACTATTATTACACAATATTAGCAAAAATCCTTTTTTTTATTAAAATTATATATAATTAAATTAAACAATAAAAAAACAGCCATAAGACGGCTGTTGTATATATCATGATTTTCTTTTGTTTTATTATTTTACCATCCATATCTAAAGGATATTATTAAGAAAGGTTGAGACACTGGCTTAACCAATTAGCATCTTTTTCAATAGATCTCACGAATATTTTGTCTGCATTTTTATTATTTTTACTTTGATGAAATTTAAAAATAAAATTCCCATCTGTTTTTCCCAATATCTCTATTTTACCTTTTAAATGAGACATAATATATCTAAAGCCTTTGCTGATACCATTCAATTTTTTCTTTGTTTCAGATAATAACTCCAGACCATCATATAATGATACTTGAAAATGTGTAGAATACTTAACCGGACGACATTGAAAAATATAATATGGATGAATTCCAATAGCAGTAAGGCCTTGAAGTAAATCTGCCATTACATTAGAATCATCATTGATACCCTTTAGCAATACTGTTTGATTTCTTATAATACAACCAGCATCCCTCAGAGCCTGAACTCCTTTTTTTACTTCTGTTGTCAGTTCTCTGGGATGATTAAATTGAGTCACTACTACAATTTCCTTTTTGTCACTATATTTTTTCAATATCGACAAAAATTCTTCATCCATATAAATTCTTTGAGGAAATACCACGGGAACTCTTGTACCAAATCTAATAAAATCTAAATGGTCAATGTTTAATAGATTTTTTAAATAATCTTCAATAACATCATTACTTAATGTAAAAGAATCTCCTCCGGTAATTAATACATTATTAATTTCTTCGTGTTCCTTAACGTATGCTACAGTTTGTTCCATACGTTTATTGATTTCATTTGCAGAATAACCCACCATCCTTTTCCTAAAACAATGTCGACAGTATGTATAACAAACATTGGTTGAAAGAACTAATGCTGTTGGTTCATATTTATGCTGCAAACCCTGCATTTTAGTATTTGTCGATTCACCGCTTGTATCATAATCTCCATAATCATTTAATTCCATTTCATCTGGAACAGATAACTTTCTTATGGGATCATTCTCATCAGTCCAATCAATTAAATCAAAATAGTATTTTGTTATACTCATAGGGTGTCTATTACTTATTCTAGAAATTTTTTCTTTTTCTTCAGAAGATATATTTAACACTTTTGCTAAATCATCTACTTTAACTATATTATCTTTTAATAATTCTTTCCAATGCACAATAAATACTCCCCTCGCAAACCTTAAAATATACTAGGCTTCCTTTTGTTAATTGCCTAATAATGTTTTCATCTAATTAATATTATATACCAAACAGTAGTTTTTCGCAAAAATACTGCGACTATTTTAACTGAAAACTGTTTAGCAATATTTTTTTAATCTCCTGTAAAGCTTCTCCTTTAGATAAAGGATTACGATAGGCCCTTTTTGATGTCATTGCATCCCAGACATCTGCAACAGCCAATATCTGTGATATTAATGGTATTTCATCCCCTTTAAGCACATATGGATATCCCTTTCCATCCCACCTCTCATGGTGATGTAATACATATTTAGCAATATAGTTAAGGGAATCTGATTTACTCAATGCCTTATAACCCCAGTAAGAATTTTTCTTTATCAATTCATATTCACTATCTGTTAGGGCTTCCTTCTTGTTTAATATATGAAGAGGGACAAGTAATTTGCCAATATCATGAACCATACCTGCCCAGTATGTATCTTTTATCTCTTTTTTAGACAACCCCATTTCCTGTGCAATATTTGAGGCAATATAAGCTACATTTTCAGAATGCCCCCTTGTATATCTGTCATACATCTCCTGTATCTGAATTATTAAACCAATTAATTCTTTAGTAAACTGACCTTGCAATTTATTATAACGTTGAAAAGAGAAAAATGAAGAAGCCAATGTAGCAAAAGATTTAAGTATATGTCTCGTTGTTTCCCTAAATTCTTTATCACTATCTTCAGCTATATCAAGTGAAATTCTGCCTAAAACTTCATTGCCAACAACTATATTTATATAAATTGACTTACTTACTGGTTCTAAAGCAATTTTTAAAGTTCTCTTATTTTCATCTGCTATTCTATCAATGTCAAAACAATATCCCTCAGAAGTATAAACACCTGCATCATTATAGTGGAAAAATATATCTCATCTGTATCCAGATTCCAGTCCCAAAAACCATTTTCACCAGCATCCACAGCCAATTCTAATCTTTCTTTAGTCTTTTTAAATTTATTTTCCCTCTCTTTAATATCAGTTATATCGCGAACAAATTCTACAACCCCTGTTACTTTATCTGACTTTTCCTCTTGCATAGGATAACTATAAATCTCAATCCATCTATTTTGCTCACTTAATTTAATAACTTCGCTTTCTATTTTTTTGCTCTTAAAACAACGTAAAGTTGGGCAATTATCACAAGGTTTATCTCGATTATGATAAACTTTATAACATTTTTTTCCCGTCAGGGGAAGATGTTCCTTATGCCACTTTTTTATTGTTTCATTTACATAACGAATAGTTAAATCCCTATTTAAACACTTATACCTTCCTAAATACTTGTCATTAATTTTCCCCAGGCTTTATTTATATGTAAAACCTCCCCATCCTCAAGCTGAAGCATAATAGTCTCTTCATTATTATTATATTTTTCTTTCATAGAACTAATCACTTCCCTTTTTAGGTCAATCACGCCTAACTATTTACATTAGAAAAAATTGAAAAAATACTTCAAAATTTGAAAGTTTTTTTCTAGCTTTAAGTAAATAATCTCCAGTATCTACAAGACCTGCTTCATATTTTTGATGCCAGCCAGCAGCCACCGGAAATTTCTCATAAAGTTCCTGTCTCCTTGCTTCTAATAAACAGGGAATAATCCCCATAAAATCAGCTGCCGTTATAATTTTATTTTTAGATTTAGCATTTAATTCTCTCAGATAAATTAATCCCTTTTCTGAACGTAGGAGGTGATGATCTATAATTAAAGTATCAACTTTACTGCTTAGATAAAGTATGTTTTCAGCAGCTTCAGTCGCCATTTTATTATCTATATGTGAGAGATATAGAGGTGGACCGCTGGCAATTAATATATCAGGTGCTAGCTCAATTATTTTTTCAATTGTAGGAGTATATAAAAACTGTATATCAGAAGCATGGACAAAGATTTTATCCTGTAATTTAATCTTTGTCATCATAACATTACCCAGGGGAGAATCTTTTTTTCCATGAGCTACTGTTTTAGGAAAATATAAATCTCCCACAGTTTTATTCTCTGCTACAGTAAAATGATCACAATTGAATTTAAGGTCCCAGGCTCTCTCTTGAAATTTATGAGATTCATTTTCTATAGATTTAGACCAGACTTTTAAGCCTTTCATATACTTTATTACATCATTCATTTTTAGTTGATAGACATTAGCTTTCTTAAAGGGAATATGGTCACCATGGAAATGGCTAAATACCAGGTCTGTTACCTCTTTTAATTCTGCTATTATTTTTTCTCTAATTATTTCATCTACAGCTATCTGAATTGGGTGTGGCAACAGGCCATGGCGGGTATAACCCAGAGAGATTCCAGGATCAATTAATATTTTCTGATTTTCTTTTTCTACAACACAGCATAAAGATCTTACTCCAAGTGATTCTGCAGCCAAAACTTTTAAATTTCCCATAATTAATGCTGTAAAACAGCCTGCCTCCTTATTAGACTTGTTCCCTATATTAAAATCATAAAGAGATATTTTTAAAAGACTCTTTAAATTTTTCTGCTGTGATTTTTTTCTTACATGTTTCAC
>CAZOON010000174.1:0-4284 GCA_964581445.1 uncultured Halanaerobiales bacterium
ACAGGGATTGATGAGGTTGTCCTGATACCAGAAACAATGGATGGTCCACAGGATAATTATTCTACCCAGTTATCACTACAACAGCCTGTTTATACAGGAGGAAAGATTAAACTGGGTATAGAGCAGGCAGGATTGGGAAAAGAAATGGCTGACATTCAATTAAAGCAGCAAAAGAGTGAAGTTTTGATGAACGTTATCCGTACTTATTACAATATATTACTGGCAAAGGATAGGGTTGACATTGAAAAAGAGGCCCTGGAGTTAATAAAAAAGCAAAAGAAAATTTTAAAAGCCAGTATTGAGGTTGGAATGGCTTTAAAGACTGATTTATTACAGGTGGAAATTGAAGAGAGCAAGGCAGCTCAGAGACTTGAAGATGCTAAAAATAAATTACTACTTGCAAAAAAGAATTTTGCTAATATGCTCGGTATAGAGTGGGAGACTGTTAATTTAATATCTCCTGATGAAGTGCCAGATATTAATATGGGGCTTGATGAGCTTTACAAAGCAGCATTAAAGAATAGGCCTGAATTAAAAATGATGAAAGTGAATAAGAAAATACTTGATAATTCATTAAAAATGGAGCAGAGTAATAAACTGCCTAATATTATGCTACTTGCAAATTATTCCTGGCAGGGAGAGGAATTATCTTTGGAAGATGGAAGTGGCAGTATTACCCTTTCAGGTTCAATCTCCCTTTATGATGCTGGCAAATCTGAAGATGGTCAGGAAAAAACAGCTAAGGATATAGAAAAATTGCTGGAATCAAAGGATAATCTTGAAAAATTAATAAAGATAGAATTGGAAGAAAAAATATTAAGTATAGAAGATAATTTAAAAAATATTAAAATTCAGGAGATGAACATTGATAAGGCCAGGAAAAATCTTGAACTTGAAAGTAAGCGTTTTATAGCAGGTGTAGGCACAAATATTGATGTTTTAAATGCCCAGACATTATTAAAACAAACCCGGATATCAAAAGTTCAGGCGATTTATCAATATCAAATAAATACTTATGAATTATTGAAAAAATCAGGGAGACTTCTAGATTATAGTAAGGAGGTAATTGACAATGAAAAATAAAATAATTATTCTTTTCAGTATTATGGTCATGATATTTGCTTTTAATGCTTCAGGATTAGCCCAGGAAAAGCCTGTTGAGGTAGTGAATGCGGAGATTAAAAGCATTGAAAATATAAAAAAGATAAATGGTGTTATTGAACCCGCTAAAATAATTAAATTGTCTTCAAAGAGTGGGGGTATTGTTGAGTTAATTAAAAAATCTGAGGGGGATATTTGTAATAAAGGTGAAGAATTATTGTTTTTTGAGCAGGATGATATTAAAATACAGCTCCAGCAAACAGAGGCTGCTCTGGAAATTGCCAGGACTAATCATAAAAAATTATTGAATGGGGCGACAAAAGAGGATATTAAAATTGCAGAAGCAAGTGTAAAACAGGCCGAAGCTGCACTGGAAATTGCTAAATCTAATTATGAAAAAATTAAATCAGGTGCTACTGCAGAGGATATAGAAAGGGTTGAAGCTGCCTATGAACAGGCCCTGGCTTCTAATGAAGGCGCTAAAAAAAGTTTAGAGCTTATAAAAGAGATTTATAATGACCGTATTGTTCAAAAACAACAATTAATTGGAGCCGAAACACAAGTTGAAGCGGCAAAAAAACAGATGGAAAGTGCCAGGGAAAGACAAAATCAGGCAGAAAACGGACTAAAGCAGGCTTTAAATGGACTTCAGCAGGCACGTACTGAGTTTGAAAGGATAGAATATTTATATAAAGAAGGTGCAGTAACTAAAAAACAATATGATTTAGTAGAAAGTCAATTGGAAAATGCCAGGATATCTGTTAATAATGCCAGGTCTGCCATCAAGTCAGCTCAAATTGGCAGAGAACAGGCCATTGTTAATCTTGATGGTGCTGAAAAAAACTATGAAATTGCTAAAGAAAACTATGAAAATCCTACTCAATTAAAACAACAATTGGATGCAGCTAATACTCAATTAAGGATATCTGAGGCTAGTAAAAAAATGGCAAAGTCCAATCTAGACAAAACAAAAAAGGGTGCCAGAGAAGAGGATATACAGGTTGCATATAGTAATGTCAAACAGGCTGAAGCTGGTTTGAGTGTAGCCAGAGAGCAATTGCAGAAGATAAAAAATGGTGCAAAAGACGAAGATATATCAATAAGTGAAGCAAATATAAGGCAGTCAGAAGCTGCTTTAAAACAGGTTAAATCCAGACTGGAAGATACAATAATGACATGTCCGGCTAAAGGGATAATATCACAGATTAATATTGAAGAGGGTGAAATGGCAGGTCCTGGCACACCATTATTTATTATCGTGAATATGGAAAAGGTTTATATTAAGATATATGTTACAGCAGACATGTTAACATATTTGCAGCTCGGTGAAAGTGTAAGAGCAAATCTTTTAGCTATTGATGATTATCAAATATCAGGGGAAATTAAGATGATAAGTCCAATGGCTGACCCTCAACGCCAGGCATATGCAGTTAAAATATTAGTTAATAATGAAGATAACAAACTAAGAGGTGGTATGTTTACTGATGTCTTTTTAAATCTAAGAAGCAAGGATGATGCCCTGGTTATTCCAGTAAAAGCAGTTTTAGACCTTGATGGCTCTCCATATGTTTTTATCAATGATGGAGGGGTAGCAAGGAGAAAAAATATCAGTACTGGTATTATTGATAATAATGAAGTTGAAGTACTTGAGGGATTAGTTCTTGAAGATGAAATAGTAGTGTTTGGGCAGAGTAAATTACATGATGGTGACCAGCTTGAGGTGATTAATTAAAATGAAGATTTCTGATATTGCTATAAGACGGCCGGTCACAACAACTATGTTGATTTTATTGCTGGTATTACTGGGTGTTATTGCCTTTACCCGGGTTAATATAGATTTGTTTCCTGATATGGCCTACCCCGGTGCAGCAATAATTACATCTTATCAGGGTGTAGGACCGGAAGAAATAGAAAATATGGTAACAAAACCTTTAGAAAGCGCTGTCTCAACAGTAACCAATATTAAAGCATTATCATCAACTTCGGTAAAAGGCCAGTCGGCAATAGTGGCAGAGTTTAACTGGGGTACTGATATGGATAAGGCCGGTACAGATATAAGAGAAAGAATTGATATGATTGAAGACATGTTACCAGAAGGGGTAGATAATCCATTTATAGTTAAGTTTGACCCTTCCATGTTACCAATAATGTATCTAGGGGTATCTGCTGATATGGATTTAGCCTCTTTGAAAAGATATATAGAAAATAATGTTTCACCTCGATTAGAAAGGTTGGAGGGTGTAGCTGCTGTCAATCTTTCAGGAGGTAAAGAAAGAGAGATATTACTCACAATTGACCAGACGAAATTAAATAATTATAATCTCAATTTTTCAACTATAAGCAGTACATTGATGATGGATAATATGAATATATCTGGAGGGAATATTAAACATGGAAATAGTGATATTTTAGTCAGAGTAACCGGGAAATTTAAAAATATTGCTGAAATTAAAGAAATTAAAATTCCAACAAATACTGGTGGTCTGGTTGCCCTGGAAGATATTGCTGAAATCAGGGATACTTACAAAGAGATGACCAGTATATCCAGGTTAAATGGGAAAGATAGTATTGGTTTAACAATCCAGAAGCAAACTGATGCCAATACAGTAGAGGTCTCCCGTAAGGTTAAAGCAGAAATAGATAAATTAATGGAAGACTCACAGCAAAATTTAATGATTTCTCCAATTTATAATCAGGCCAGGTTTATTGAAGAATCTATCAGTAATGTGGGAAGAAATGCGATACTGGGTGGTATTCTAGCAGTAATTATTCTCTTTATCTTTTTAGGAAATATCAGGAGTACAATTATTATTGCCACTGCTATACCGGTCTCAATAATTACTACCTTTTTATTAATTTATTTTGGAGATTTAACTATAAATATGATGACACTTGGTGGTATTGCCCTTGGTATAGGTATGCTAGTTGATAATTCAATTGTTGTACTTGAAAACATCTATAGATATAGGATAAACGGTGCTGGTCTACTTGAATCTGCACGTAAAGGGAGTCAGGAAGTGGGAATGGCTATTGTAGCCTCAACAATAACTACAGCTATAGTATTTTTACCGGTTGTTTTTGTTGGTGGTCTTGCCTCACAGTTATTCCGGGAGCTGGCCTTAACTGTTACCTTTTCTCTCCTGGCCTCATTCCATTCGTCTAAATATTTCAACTTTATTCTTA
>CAZOON010000175.1:0-4281 GCA_964581445.1 uncultured Halanaerobiales bacterium
CTGCTAATATTGATTAGCTTCCTGTAGATGACCCTGTTTATGTTTACTGTTATACAGGTCAGACTGCAGGTCAAACGGTAGCTCTTTTAAACTTTGCCGGTTTTAATGCAGTATCAGTTAACCTGGGTTGGAATTTAGGTATTTCTAGAGTGGAAGGTTATGAAGCTGCTGTAGAAACAAAAGTGAATGAACTTACAGTCACAACAGACTATAAAGTAGATTCTGAAATCGAAGCAGCAATAGATGATTATTATAAAGGATTAGCTGATGTAAGCAGTACAATGTTTAAAAATTATAAAATTAGTGAAGATATGCTCAAAATGATGATTGAAGCTGAACAGGATATTACTCTTCTGTCAATAAGACAGAGAAGCGCTTTTGCTGAAGGTCATATTCCAGGTGCTATTAATATTCCCTGGGGTAAAGGAATGCAGGAATACTTCGGTCAATTAGCAGCAGATAAAAAAGTAGTTGTTTACTGTTACACAGGTCAGACTGCAGGTCAGACAGTAGCCGGTTTAAGAATGCTGGGTTTTGATGCTATATCCTTAAATGGTGGTATGGGTATGTCAGCTAATGATCCTTATGGATGGTCAAACAAAGGTTTTGATGTTGAAAAATAAATAAATTAATTTGAAAAATTATATATTGATCAGGAGTTTCCCCGGAGATAGTGTATAGGGGGAAACTCCTTCATAAGTGTCATATTCTTCTAATTAAGGGGGGAATAATTAATGAAGAAAACAGAGAAAGTCTTAGGCTTTATTGGTATTTTATTAATACTAATTTTAGGAAATAATATTCTAAAAACAAATATTTTGTTTTTTAGACTTTTGGCAGGTTCAGGATTAGGATACACCCTGGCAAGAGCCTATACAGGATTTGCCGGGAGTGTTAACCGGGCATATAGAACCGGGTCAACTAAATTGATGAGAATAATGATATTCATGTTTTTTATGACAGCACTTTTAGTAACAGCATTTTTATTTAATTCAGATCCTGCCAGTTACAATCTCTGGATAAAACCAATTAATTTTGGATTAATTTTAGGTGGTTTGTTTTTTGGTTTCGGCATGTCACTTTCTGTCTGTTGTGCATCGGGAGTTCTTACTGACTTATCTCAGGGTTTTCCCAGGGCCTTTATTACCCTGATCTTTTTCATGACAGGTGTGTTTCTTGGTTTTCCTATTCAAAATACGGCAGCCTGGGTTAAAAAATCCTGGTTTATATCACCCACTGGTTTGAAAACAATGGGTGGAGTTTTTCTACCTGATATCTTTAAGGGTGATGGTACTGGGGGATATATTGGAGCACTTTTGTTATTTGCTTTCCTGGGCTCCATAGTAATTTTTCTTTCCTACTATTATGAAAGAAAGGT
Organism: uncultured Halanaerobiales bacterium; assembly: GCA_964581445.1. Taxonomy (GTDB): domain Bacteria; phylum Bacillota; class Halanaerobiia; order Halanaerobiales; family CAZOON01; genus CAZOON01. Next base: position 1,379 of record CAZOON010000175.1, read on the forward strand.
TAGGGAAAATAACAATTATATTGGTCTAGAAATAGAAAAAATTCAGGAAGAAAAAAATGAATTCAATTACAATAATTTTAAGCTTTTTAGTGCTGAAACATATAATTTTGTATTTATTAGACCCTGGTCTTTAAAGCAGGGGGCACTAGTTATAATGGTGATATTTACTTTAATGATGGGTATTACAGGTTATGGTTGGGGTGCTTCTGCTCCTTATGGTATCTGGATGGGTAAAGTCCTGATGTTTTTAGGTATTTCATCTCAGGCAATAGCTAATTTTACCCATATGTCAGCAGATATTTTTGAATTACCATTTTTTCAACATCAAACTTCAGTACAGAATTTTGGTATTGTAATTGGTGCAATTATTTATCTGTTAACAGCAGGTAAATTTGTAGATGCTTTTTCTACTGAATGGGATATAAGCTTTAAGGATGCATCTATATTTGCATTGGGTGGTATCATGATGGGTTTAGGAACTCGTTTTGCCAATGGTTGTAATGTGGGAGCATTATATACTCCAATTGCTAACTTTTCATTATCAGGCTGGGTATTTTTAGTGTCCATGATTGTTGGTGGTATTATAAGTAATAGAATTTTCTTTGACCGCCCTCTGACCAGTAAGAAATCTCAAGAACAGCAAATTAGTGCTTAATTTAGTATTTGAAAATTATTATAAAAGGAGGATTTTATTATGAGTAAGAAAATTTTAGTTGTTGGTGGTGTAGCTGGAGGTGCTTCAGCTGCTGCAAGAGCAAGAAGACTTGATGAATCAGCAGAAGTAATTATGTTTGAAAGAGGTGCAAATGTTTCTTTTTCTAATTGCTGCCTTCCCTATCATTTAAGTGGAATTATTGAAAAAAGTGATGATTTAGTATTAATTAGTCCTGAAGAATTTAAAAACAAATATAAGATTGATGCAAGGACCAGGAATGAAGTTATTAAAATAAATAGAGAAGAAAAGAAAGTTCTTGTTAAGGACCTGGAAAGTGGCGAAGAATATGAAGAAGAATATGACAAACTGGTATTATCTCCTGGTGCTAACCCAATCTGCCCTGGTAGTATTGAAGGGATAGATAAAGATTGTGTATTTACAGTCAGAAATGTTAAAGATATAAGTAAGCTTTATTCTTATATAGAAGAAAACGATATTAATGATATTGCTGTTGTAGGGGCCGGTTTTATTGGCGTAGAAGTAGCAGAAAACTTACACATGGCCGGGAAAAATGTTAGTTTAATTGAAGCTTTAGATCAAATAATGTCTCCATTTGATTTTGATATGGCTCAAATTTTTCATAAAGAAATGTATGATAAAGGTGTTAATTTGGTTTTAGATGATGCCGTTAAAAAAGTTGATGATTGTTATGTGGAATTAGCTTCTGGCAAAAAAATTGATGCTGGAGCAGTAATAATGTCAATTGGTGTTTGTCCTGAAACTGCCTTAGCAAAGGATGCTGGCCTAGAAATAGGTGAAACTGGTGGAATAAAAGTAAATCACAATTACCAGACAAATGATGAAGATATCTATGCAGTAGGAGATGCTATAGAAGTATTCCATCGTTTAACAAAGAAAGTAACCCAACTTCCACTGGCAGGTCCAGCTCAAAGACAGGCCAGAGCAGCTGCAGATCATATTTACAGTAAAGGTCACAATAATAATGGGGTTGTTGGTTCTTCTGTAGTTAAGATATTTGATTTATATGGTGCATCTACAGGTTTAAATGAAAAAACAGTAAAAGAAGAGGGTATACCCTATGATATAGTTTATATTATACCTGATGATAAAGTTGGTTTAATGCCTGGAAGCAATCCACTTCACTTTAAATTAATTTATGAATATCCAACTGGTAAAATACTTGGTGCCCAGGCTATTGGTAAAGGTAATGCTGATAAGAGAATTGATGTTATTGCTACTATGATTCAGATGGGTGGTACTTTAGAAGATCTAAAAGAATTAGAATTATGCTATGCCCCTGTAGTTGGAACAGCTAAAGATGCTGTAAACCATGCAGCATTAGTAGGATTAAATCTTCTCTATGGAGAATTTAAACAAATACCTGTAACTAAAGTCAGGGAATTAGTAGAAAGTGATGCCTTTATTGTTGATGTACGTGAAGAGGATGAATATGCAGATGGACATCTTATAAATTCAGTAAATATTCCTTTAAGTCAAATAAGAGATAGAGCAGATGAAATACCAGAAGATGAACCTGTTTATTTACACTGTCGCTCAGCACAGAGAAGCTATAATGCTGTACGTGCTTTACAGGGTATGGGGTATGATAATGTAATAAATATTTCTGGCTCCTATTTAGGAATTTGTTGTAATGAATACTTCCTGGATCAGACAAGTGATAGAGAAAAAATTGTTACTGAATATAATTTCAATTAAAAGTGAGTTTATGAGAAAAATCTTATTTTATTGAATCATAATTTCTCTTTGAAGTTCTATTATTAGTAACAGCCATCAGATTTGTATTTGGTGGCTTTACTAATTTTATGTTATAATAACCTTAGCTGAGTATTTTGTTATCAAGTGCATATAAATTGTGGATATAAATAATCAATAAGGGGTTTAAAGATAAGTAATAATATGAATAAATTAATAGCAAATAAAAAGGATAAACAAAATAAAAAAAAGAATATAGTTGAAAAAAGGCTTACTATAATTACCTGGTTTGCAATTTTAATTGTCTGGTATTTAATAAGCAAATTTGAAGTGTTTTCCCCAACATTATTACCATCCCCGACCAGAGTCTGGACTGCCTTTATCAGGCTTTTAAAAGATGGTTATAATCAAGTGCCTTTATGGTCACACCTGGGAGCTAGTTTTAGAAGATTACTATTAGCTTTAGTTTTTGCTATTTCAACTGCAGTTCCCCTGGGGCTTTTAAGTGGTTATT
>CAZOON010000176.1:0-4274 GCA_964581445.1 uncultured Halanaerobiales bacterium
TTGCTCCATTTAAAATAATAATTTTACCACTCGGTAAAAATGAAGAAGTTTTAAAAAAATCAGAAGAAATCTATAATACTTTCAAATCCAGAGGTATTGAGGTCTTAATTGATGATAGAAAAGAAAGAGCTGGTGTAAAATTTAATGATGCAGAATTAATTGGTATCCCTATTAGAGTTACCATAGGAAAAAGGTCATTGGAACGAGGTCAGATAGAAATCAATATAAGAAAAAGTGGAGAAGAAAAAGAATTTAATTTAGAAACAGCCTCCAATGATATTATAGATCTCATAGCTAATATTAAATAGGGTAGGAGGTATAATCCATGAAAATTAGTATCTTGATTCCTGCCTATAATGAGGCTAATACTATAGCTGATATAATAAAAAATGCATCTCAGAATTCCAAAATTGATGAGATTTTAGTAATAGATGATGGTTCTGAAGATAATACTGCAGAAATTGTTAAAAGTATTGGTGCAAGGGTCATAAGTTTAAGTGAAAATCAGGGAAAAGGTGCAGCAATACAAAAGGGAGTAGAAAATATTAATTCAGAGATAATTATTATGCTTGATGGTGATTTGATTGGATTAAAAAGCAAACATATAGATATTTTGTTAAAACCACTTTTATATAAAAATATTGATATGTCTGTAGGTGTTTTCAATGAAGGAAGAAACCTAACTGATTTAGCTCAATTAATATCACCTGCTCTGTCCGGACAAAGAGCTATTAAAACAGCAATCATTAAAGATTTAAAAGATTTAAAGGATGCAGGTTATGGATTGGAAATTGCCTTAAATTCTTATGTAAAAAAACATGGTAGATATGAATTTGTAAACCTGCCGGAATTAACACATATTATGAAAGAAGAAAAGATGGGTTTTTTTAAGGGTTTATTATCAAGACTTAAAATGTATTGGGAAATAGTAAAAACTTTGTTAAAGAAATATTTATAAGCTGGTGATGATATGAATAGCTTCTTAATTGTAAGCCTGAGGTTAATAATTATTTTATTATATGCTGGATTAATTGGCTGGGAAAGGGAGAGACATGATCGGCCAGCAGGATTTAGAACACATATTCTGGTGGGTCTTGGTGCAACCTTGCTTATGATTATTTCTGTAGACATGGTGAATGCTTTTCCAGACACAGATGCTGACCCGGGAAGAATTGCTGCTCAGGTTGTAAGTGGGATTGGTTTCCTTGGCGCCGGGACTATTATTAGAGAGGGTTTTTCAGTTAAAGGTTTAACTACAGCTGCAAGCTTATGGGCAACAGCTGCAATTGGACTTGCTGTAGGAGCTGGTTTGTATTTTGCAGCTTCAATCACAACAGCATTAGTGTTAGTATCTCTTTTATTGCTTTCATTACTTGAAAGAAGAATGTTAGGTAAAAATAACAAAAGATTATTTTGTAAAATTAATGATTTGCCCGGGGTTTTAGGTAAAATTGGAGTTGTTCTGGGGAAAAATAATGTAAACATTATAGATGTCTCAATGGAGAAAAGCAATATACTTGGCGAATTAAATATTGAGTTTATTATAGAATTTCCTAAAAAAATTAGTGTAAATGAAATTAATACAAATTTATTAAAAATTAACGGTATGCTGGAATTAAATTGGAAAGATATTTGAGATATTTAGGGGGAAAATAATGCAGGTAATTAAAACCGGTTTAAATTATAATCATATTATTAAATATATTATAATCGATGAGAATAACAATACTTTAAAAATAATTCCTGCTGTTAAAAAAAACAAGGATGATATAATGGAATTATTTAATAATTTATCAGGAGAATATAATCTGAAAATATTACCCGAAATATCTCAAGAAATAGAGATTGCTTTTATCTGGCCCCAGGTTTTAAAAGAAATCAAAGAAAAAGATAATTCTGTGGGAAGATGGTTAGCAGGGGCAAAGATTTTTTTTGATAATAACATTATTAAAATAAGTGCAGAGACAAAAATTGCATATAAAATAATTAATCAGGATAAATATATTAATTATATAAAAAATCGCTATAAGTATTTTACTGGATTTGATATAAAAATTGAGATAGGAAATGGAAATTTTCTAAAAGATATTGTTGAAGATATTGATAAAAAGAAATATAAAATAGTTAAAGATAATAAAGAAAGTTTTAAGAGAGTAATATTAGGTAATTTAATAAATAAAGAAATTAATTACGAAATTAATGATATCCAGGAAGAAGATAAGAATGTAATTATTTCAGGTGAATTATTTGATTACAAAAAACGTAAAACAAGAGGGGGAAAAGAATTATATATACTTGATATTACTGATAAAATTGATTCAATAACCGTTAAATTCTTCCTTGATGAAGGGGAAAAATTACTTAATAATATTAAAACTGGGGAAGAGTTGAAGGTTAAGGGTGGGATCAGGTATGACCGATATAGTAAGGAACTTATTATTATGGCTGATGATATAAATAGAATAAAAAAAGAAGAAAGAAGTGATAATAGTCCGGAAAAGAGGATTGAACTACATCTTCATACTAAAATGAGTTCTATGGATTCAGTTGTTGATGTAAATAAAATTGTAAAAAGGGCAGCAGATTGGGGTCATTCTGCTTTAGCAATAACAGACCATGGTGTAGTTCAAGCCTTCCCTGATGCTTATAATGCTGGAGAAAAATATGGTATCAAGATTTTATATGGACTTGAGGCATATATGGTTGATGATGGTGAGCCTATAATTATTAACCCGCCCGGGGCAAATATCGGAGAAAAAAATTATGTTGTTTTTGACCTTGAAACGACTGGATTAAGTCCATATAATAATGAAATAATTGAGATAGGTGCAGTTAAAATAAAGGATGGTATGATTATTGACACATTTGGTGAATTAGTAAAACCAGATAAAATAATACCGGATTTTATCGTTAAGTTAACAGGCATTGATAATAAAAAAGTAAGAGATGCCAGAAAAATAAATGATGTACTGCTTGATTTTTTTGATTTTGTAGAAGATTCAATATTAGTAGCCCATAATGCAAGTTTTGATTATTCTTTTTTGCAGGCAGCAACTGAGCAGGATATAGTGTTTCCTCTGCTTGATACCCTTGGATTAAGCAGAGCTTTATTTCCTGACATAAAAAATCACAAACTATCTACTCTGACAGAGTATTTTAATGTAAATTTGAAAAATCATCATCGAGCAGTTGATGATGCAAAGGCAACGGCTGAAATATTTGTTAAATTATTAGACCATATGTCAGATGATTCTTTTGTAAGTTATAAGGATTTAAATAGATTAACAGCTAATATTAATTGGAAAAATTTACCCTTATATCACACTACTATACTTGCGAGAAATCAAACTGGTCTAAAAAGATTATATGAACTTATTTCAAATTCACATTTGAAATATTTTTATAAAAAACCACGCATATTAAAAAGCGAATTAATGCAAAAAAGGAATAATTTATTAATAGGTTCTGCATGTGAATCAGGCCAATTATATAAAGCTTTGTTACAAAAAAAATCTGAAGATGAAATTAAAAATTATGTTAAATTTTATGATTATCTAGAAATTCAACCCCTGGAAAACAATGCTTTTTTAATACCAGATTATGTCAATGATATGGAGGAATTAAAAAAGATAAATAAAAAGATTTATGATCTGGGTCAAAAATATAATAAGCCTGTAGTAGCAACAGGAGATGTTCATTTTATTGATCCCGAAGATGAAATTTATAGAGAAATATTACAGACGGGCCAGGGTTATAAAAATGCTGACCAGCAGGCACCATTATATTTTCGTACAAGCAAAGAAATGCTTTTGGAATTTGATTATTTAGGTGAAGATATTGCACATGAAGTTTGTATAGATAATCCTGAAATAATTGCTGATAAAATAAATAAATTAAAACCTGTTCCAGATGGGTTATTTACACCTGAGATTGATGGTGCAGAAGATACAATAAAAAACATGAGTTATAGTAAGGCACATGAATTATATGGTGATAATCTACCTGAAATAATCGAAAAAAGACTGGAAAAAGAATTATATTCTATTATAGAAAATGGTTATGCTGTTATATATCTAATTGCTCATAAATTGGTAAAAAAGTCACTTGAAGATGGGTATCTAGTAGGCTCGAGGGGATCGGTTGGATCCTCTTTAGTAGCAACAATGTGTGGTATTACAGAGGTTAATTCTTTACCACCTCATTATAGATGTTCTAAATGTAAATATGTTGAATTTGTTGAAGGGGAAAGTACTAGTAGAGTTGGTGTTGATTTG
>CAZOON010000177.1:0-4255 GCA_964581445.1 uncultured Halanaerobiales bacterium
ATGGTGGTGGTGAAGGTAAATCACCTGCAGGACGTCATCCTGTTACACCCTGGGGTAAACCTACTATGGGTAAAAAGACTAGAAAAAGAAAGAAATCTGATAAAATGATTATTAGATCCAGAAAAACGAAAAAACGTTAAAAGATCGGGAAAGGAGGAATAAAATAGATGGGTAGATCGGTAAAGAAAGGGCCATTTATTGAAAAAAAATTAATGAATAAAATCCGGGAAATGAATGATAGTGGAAAAAAAGAAGTTGTTAGAACTTGGTCCAGGAGTACTACAGTCCACCCGGATATGGTAGGTCACACAATTGCAGTTCATGATGGCAGAAAACATGTCCCGATTTTCATAACTGAAGATATGGTTGGTCATAAATTAGGTGAATTTGCGCCAACGCGTTTGTTTAGAAAGCACAGTAGGCATACTGAACGTTCAACTGCTTTAAAATAAAGTAATTTATTGATTATAGGTAAATTAAGAAAAGGGGGGTAACTATGGAGGCCAAAGCAATTGCTAAATATGTGCGTATTTCACCGCGCAAAGCAAGACAGGTAATTGATTTAATAAGAGGAAAAGATGTGCAGGAAGCTACTGCTATATTAAATAATACTCCTAAAAAGGCTTCGCGATTAATCGGAAAAGTGTTAAAATCAGCAGTTGCTAATGCTGAAAATAATTATGATATGTTTGTTGAAGAATTGAGTGTTGCTGAAGCTTTTATAGATGAAGGACCAACTATGAAAAGGTTTAGAGCTCGTGCAATGGGGCAGGCATCTCCAATTAATAAGAGAACCAGTCATATATCCATTGTTGTAAGTGATAATAAGGAGGGATAGATTTGGGTCAGAAAGTTCATCCACATGGTCTTCGTGTAGGAGTAATTAAAGATTGGGATGCAAAATGGTTCGCAAATAAAAATGATTATTCAGATTTCTTGCATGAAGATTTGGAAATAAGAAAACATGTAAAAGAAAAGATGTATGAAGCAGGCATATCAAGGATTTCTATTGAAAGGGCTGCAAAAAGACTAAAGTTGGATATTTATACAGCACGTCCCGGAATGGTTATTGGGCGTGGTGGTTCTGAGGTGGATGCATTAAGAAAAGAAATTGAAGAAATGACAGGTAAGAATGTACAAATTAATGTTGTAGAAGTTGATAAGCCTGAACTTGATGCTCAGCTTGTTGCTGAAAATATTGCCGGTCAGATTTTAAAACGTGTTTCATTTAGAAGGGCAATGAAGCAAGCAATGAATCGTGCAATGAAAATGGGTGCTGAAGGCTTTAAGGTTCAAAGTGGGGGTAGACTCGGTGGTGCTGAAATGGCCAGAACCGAAGGTTATAGTGAGGGTAGTGTTCCCCTGCACACACTCAGAGCTGATATCGATTATGGTTTTGCTGAAGCAAATACAACTTATGGCATTATAGGTGTTAAAGTATGGATTAATAAAGGCGAAATATTGCCTGAAATAGATGATTAATAATTGATTTTATATAGGTTGCGAAAGGAGGCTATACGATGTTAGTTCCCAAAAGAGTTAAACATCGCAAACAGCAAAGAGGCAGAATGAAAGGCAGAGCTCTCCGTGGAACTGAGATTAATTTTGGTGAATATGGTTTGCAAGCATTGGAGCCTGCCTGGATTACAAATAGACAGATTGAAGCAGCTCGTGTAGCACTTACCAGATATATTAAAAGAGGCGGTAAGGTATGGGTAAAAATCTTTCCTGATAAACCTGTAACTGAAAAACCTGCAGAGACAAGGATGGGAAGTGGAAAAGGGGCTCCAGAGCAATGGGTTGCTGTTGTAAAGCCCGGTAGAATTATGTTTGAGGTTGCAGGTATTCCTGAAGATGTTGCTAAGGAAGCTATGCGACTTGCTTCTCATAAATTGCCCATCAAAACCAAATTTGTCACAAGATATGAGGATGGTGAGTCTGATGAGAGCTGATGAATTAAGAAATTTAACTGATCTTGAGTTAGAGGATAAGTTGCGGGAGTTTAAAGAGGAATTATTTAATTTGAGATTTCAACATGCTACTGCTCAGTTAAGTAATCCTATCAGGATTCGTGAGGTTAGAAGGATAATAGCAAGGATTAAAACTATTATCAGGGAAAGAGAACTGGGTTTAAAGCAGGCATAGGTCATATCCGGAAGGAGGAACAAGATGGCTGGAGATAGAAATCAACGGAAAATTCGGGTTGGAGAAGTTGTAAGTAATAAAATGGATAAAACTATATCGGTAAAAGTTGAACGCAAAACAAGTCATCCTCTATATAAACGTGTTATTAAAAAAAGCAAGACTTTTAAAGCACATGATGAAAACAATGAGTGCCAGGAGGGAGATATAGTTAAAATTATGGAAACAAGGCCATTGAGCAAGACAAAAAGATGGCGGGTTATTGAGATAGTAAAAAAAGCAGAATAATCTTTTCTTCTACACAGAAAGGAGGATTAGCAATGATTCAGGCAGAAAGCAGATTGAAAGTTGCAGATAATTCCGGGGCAAGAGAATTATTAACAATTAAGGTTCTGGGAGGTTCCCGGAAAAGATATGCTCGTATTGGAGACCAGATTGTCGCTACGGTTAAAGAAGCTATTCCAGATGGAATGGTCAAAAAAGGCGAAGTAGTAAAAGCTTTAATTGTTAGAACAAAAAGAGAATTAAAACGTAGTGATGGTTCATATATTAGATTTGATGAGAATGCGGCAGTTATAATAGATGATACAAATAATCCCAAAGGGACCCGTATTTTTGGGCCTGTTACAAGGGAGCTGCGGGATAAAAATTATATGAAAATTATCTCCTTGGCACCTGAAGTATTGTAGTAAAGGGGGGGAGAATGATGAGAGTCAAAAAAGGTGATACAGTTGAAGTGATATCTGGTAAAGACCGTGGTAAACGTGGTGAAATTTTGAGTGTTGAGCCTAAAAAAGATAGGGTTATAATTAAAGGGATAAATATAGTTAACCGTCATATGAGACCAACTCAAGATATGCCACAGGGCGGAATTATAGAAAATGAAGCACCTATCCATATCTCAAATGTTCAATTGGTTTGTCCCCGTTGTGATGAAAGAACCAGATTCGGGGTAAAAATCCTTGATAATGGTGATAAGGTAAGAATATGCAAAAAATGCGGTGAGGTAGTGGATAAATAATAAAGACTGAAAGGAGGTTTGAATATGTCGGTATTGGCTAAACAATACAGGACAGAGATTGCTCCGAAATTAAATGAGACTTTTAAATATGAAAATATTATGGAGGCCCCTGCAGTAAAAAAAATTATTATTAATGTAGGTATTGGGGAAGCAAAAGATGACCCTAAATTATTGGATAAAGTAGCTGAAGACTTGGCTTTAATTACCGGACAAAAAGCTACTATTACCAGGGCTAAAAAATCTGTAGCGAATTTTAAACTTCGTGAAGGAATGCCAATAGGGGCAAAAGTTACTTTGCGTGGTGAATTAATGTATGAATTTTTATATAAATTAATAAATATTACTCTTCCCAGAATACGAGATTTTAGGGGTGTTAAAGCTAATGCTTTTGATGGAAGAGGTAATTATAGTCTTGGAATAAAAGAACACACGGTTTTCCCTGAAATAAATATTGATGATGTAAATAAGGTTCATGGTTTAGAGGTGACAATAGTTACTTCATCAAAAACAGATGAAGAGGCCTTTGAACTATTAAGTTTAATGGGAATGCCGTTTCGTAAATAGTTTAAAAGGAGGTTAAACAATTGGCTAGAAAAGCTTTAGTTGAAAAAGCTAATAAAGAACCAAAGTATTCTACCAGAAAGGTCAATAGATGTAGTAGATGTGGTCGTTCCCGTGGTTATATGAGAAAATTCGATCTCTGTCGAATATGCTTTAGAGAATTGGCGCATAAGGGTGAAATCCCTGGAGTAAAAAAGGCCAGCTGGTAAAACTGGAAGGGGGTTGTTAAATTGAACATAACTGATCCAATAGCTGATATGTTGACCCGGATAAGAAATGCAAATAATGTAAATAAAGATACGGTTACTATTCCGGCTTCAAATCTTAAGTATAATATAGGTCAGGTATTAAAAGATGAGGGTTTTATAAGAAACTGTAAATTAATCGAAAATTATCCTCAAAATGATATTAGAATATATCTTAAATATGGTGATAATAATGAAAAGGTTATATCTGGGATTAAGCGGATTAGTAAACCAGGATTAAGGGTTTATGTAAAAAAAGATGAAATACCTAAAGTGCTCGGCGGAC
>CAZOON010000178.1:0-4250 GCA_964581445.1 uncultured Halanaerobiales bacterium
TAATACCAGAAGGTCAATCAGGTACAATCATAAAAGAAATATTAACTGTATTTTTAGATCATTTTGAAAGTAAATGGAAGAAAAAGTTATTACTTAAATTAGAAGATAGTAATTATGATATTTTTGAAATAATAATCCTGGCCTCATTAATCGAGAAAGAGGCCAAACTGGATGAAGAAAAATCGATAGTTTCTTCTGTAATAAATAATAGATTAGATAAAAATATGTTACTACAGATAGATGCCAGTATTCAATATGCTTTAGAGGATAGAAAAGATAGGATATTATATAGTGATCTGAATATTGATTCACACTATAATACCTACAAATATTATGGTTTGCCTCCAGGACCAATATGTAATCCTGGTGATCTTGCTATTGAAGCTGCCTTAAATCCTGCAGATTCAGATTATTTATTTTATTTTGCTGTAGATGGTGGTAAACATATATTTTCAAAATCTTATAGTGAACATATTCGTCTGCAATTGAAGTATAAAGAAAAAAAGGATTGACAGGTGAATTTATTATGGATATTTTAGATAAATTAAGAACTTATGCAAATAATAATCATATACCAATTATTAATAAAGAAATTGAAGATATTTTGAATTTAATGCTTTTATTAAAAAAACCAGAATTAATCCTTGAAATAGGTACAGCGATTGCTTATTCTACAATATCAATGGCGAAAATTGTTGGAAAAGATACAGAGATTGTCAGTATAGAAAGAGATGAAGAACTATTTTCAATGGCAAGGGATAATGTTTTAGCAGAGGGTCTGGAAAAACAAATAAATTTAAAGTTTGGGGATGCCTTTGATGTGTTGTCAGCTTTAAATAGAAAGTTTGATTTTATTTTTCTTGATGCGGCAAAGGGACAGTATAAGTATTTTTTTGAATATATATTTAATTTATTGCCATATGGAGGAATATTAATTAGTGATAATGTTAATTTTCAGGGTTTAGTTAAGGGTGCTAATTATGTTGAGCATAAACATAGAACGATGGTTAATAATTTAAGGGATTATATTTATTTGATAAAAAATCATGAAGAATTAAGTACATTTTTTCTTCCAGTAAAAGATGGATTGGCAATAAGTATCAGGAGGGATGAAATTGAAAAAACCTGAACTACTTGCACCTGCGGGAAATCTTGAGAAACTAAAATTTGCAATAATTTATGGAGCAGATGCGGTTTACTGTGGTGGAAATAATTTTGGTCTCCGGGCAGGGGCTGATAATTTTAGCTTTGATGAACTAAAGGAAGGTGCAGAATTTGCTCATAATAATCTGGCAAAAATATATATAACTGTTAATATGATTCCACACAATGAAGATTTGGAAAAACTTCCAGACTATTTACATCAGCTTGAAGAAATAGCTGTAGATGGATTAATTATTTCTGATCCTGGTGTCTTGAGTATTATTAAAAGAAATAAAATCGAAATCCCTCTTCATTTAAGTACTCAGGCTAATGCGGTTAACTGGGAAAGTGTAAATTTTTGGGTAGAGCAGGGTTTTGAAAGAATAATACTTGCCCGGGAGTTATCTAAAAATGAAATAATTGAGATTCGAGATAAAACTAATGTAGCTCTGGAGATGTTTATACATGGAGCTATGTGTATATCATATTCAGGAAGATGTTTATTAAGTAATTATATGATTAATAGGGATGCAAACCGGGGTGATTGTGCTCAGCCCTGCAGGTGGAAATATTATTTGATGGAAGAAAAAAGGCCAGGGGAGTTTTATCCAGTATTTGAAGATGAAAAGGGTACATATATTTTTAATTCAAAGGACCTGGCTTTAATTAATAATATACCAGAAATAATTGAAATGGGTATAGATAGTTTAAAGATTGAAGGCAGGATGAAAAGTCTTTATTATGTTGCCACTGTTACCGGAATATATAGAAGACTTATTGATAAATATTTTAAAAACCCCGATGATTTTGAGCTTAAAGAAAATTGGCTTGATGAAATAAGAAAGGTAAGCCATAGAGATTATACTACTGGATTCTTTGAAAATAAAGCTGATTCAAGTGCTCAAAATTACAGTAGCTCTTCATATAGAAGGTATTATAAATTTATGGGGATAGTAAAAAAATATGATCCTCAAAATAAAGAGGCCTTAATTGAGGTCAGAAACAAGATGAAAGTGGGCGATATGTTGGAGATAATTGGTCCTGATATTGATTACTTTAAATATGAAGTAAAATATATAATTAATGAAGATGGTAAGAGAGTAAAAGAAGCTCCACATCCAAGACAATTGATCAGGATTCCAATTTCCAGGGAAGTAAAACCTTATTATCTTTTAAGAAAAGAAAGGGATGAGTAGTTTGATTGAAGAGGATACCTATAAAATAAAAGTAAAGGTAGCTCCAGAAGAGGTGGTTTTTGTAGATATGATTATTAAATCATATGAAGGCCTGGCTATGCTAACAGCAAATCGTGATGAGAAAGGGTTAATTTATCTTGATGTAACAGATGGAACTTATGAAGATATAATGGATATTTTAAATAATTTAAATAATAAATTTCCTGTAGAAATTCTTGAAAAATAGGAACAATAAATAGACTCACCTCATATATATAATTGAGGAATTATCTTTGGAGGTGAGTATTTGCTCTATATTTTAAGTAGTATCTTGCAGGGTCTTTTACTATTAGTTTCTTATATAAGAAATGGCAAGACATTTCCTGAACCATTATCAGCAGAGGAAGAGCGGAGATGTCTTTCTCAATTTTATAAAGGTGATGAGCTTGCTAGAAATAAGCTAATAGAGCATAATTTAAGATTAGTGGCTCATATTGTAAAAAAATATGAATCTACTTATACAGATAATGAAGACCTTATTTCTATTGGAACTATTGGTTTAATAAAAGGTATAAATACTTATGATTATAAAAAAAACACTAAACTTGCAACATATACAGCACGTTGTATTGAAAATGAAATATTGATGCATTTAAGGTCAAGTAATAAATTGAAAAATGAAATGTTATTACAGGAATCAATTGGCTCTGATAAAGAAGGTAATGAAATTACTCTTTTTGATATACTTGAAAATGGTGAGGAAAGAATCTCAGAAAAAGTTGAAAACAAGATAAATAAAGAAAAGTTATATAAAAGGATAGAATTTTTGGAAGAACGCGAAAGAAAAGTACTTAAACTGAGATATGGTTTGAATAATGGAAAACAATTAACCCAAAGAGAGGTTGCAAAAATTTTAGGTATATCCAGGTCTTATGTTTCCAGAATTGAAAAAAAAGCGATTCAAAATTTGAGTGAATTATTTAAAAAATAATATTCTTTATTTGACAACTCAGTTCTCATCAGTTATTATAAAGGTACAAAAATAGTGGGTATATAGTATTGATAATATGGTAATAATGTTTTTGGGGGGAATGATGTTTAGTAAATTGAAACCAGATTATTATTATAAAGATATATTTGATATTGATTTCTTATATTTTAAAGAGAAGGGATATCAGGGAATAATATGTGATATTGATAATACGATTATTCCCTGGTCTGATAAAGAGCCTTTAAGAGAAGTAATAGATTGGTTAGAAGAACTTGAGAAGATGGGTTTTTCTCTATGTCTTGTTTCTAATGGCAGGAAGCGTAGGGTTAAGGAAATAAGTGATTATCTGGGAATTCCGGCAGTTGGACAGGCGGCAAAACCTACTAGAAGCGCTTATAGACAGGCAATTAAAAGACTTGGTATGGGGAAAGATAAGATTCTGGTTTTAGGTGATCAAATATTTACTGATATTCTTGGAGGTAATCGTGTTGGTTTAAAGACAATACTGGTGGACCCGATGGATAAAGAGGAGTTTATTACAACGAAAATGCTAAGATTTTTGGAAAAAATTATTTATCAGAGAGAAGGGGCATAACGGGGGTGGTCTGGTGAAAATTAATAAAAAATTAATATTTTCTTTATTAATTATTTTGACATTATTATTTCTAGTTAATACAGAATCCCTCGCTGTATCATTTATGGAATTTGGAAGTAGATTACTTAAAATAAATGATGAAGGTCCAGATGTTGCAATCTTACAGAGGAAGTTAAAGTCTATAAATATTTATTCTGGACGGGTTGATGGGATTTTTGGAGAAAATACAAAAATAGCAGTAAAAAATTTCCAGAGAGCGAACAAGATTACTATAGACGGAATTGTTGGGAAAAATACCTATAAATTGTTTCCAAAAGAATCATTATATAGCAGGATGAGTTACTTG
>CAZOON010000179.1:0-4250 GCA_964581445.1 uncultured Halanaerobiales bacterium
ACCTACAATACCTAAAGTCTCTCCAGGATAAATCTCAAAATCCACCCCATCTACAGCCCTGACTACACCATCCTCTGTATAGAAGTAAGTCTTTAAATCATTAACATCTATAAGTTTTTCCTTCTCCAAGAAACTTCACCTACCTTATATATTATAAATATTTATTGAGTTTTTGGATCAAGGGCATCTCTCAAACCATCACCAAAAAGATTAAAACCAAGCACTGTTAACATAATAGCAACTCCGGGGAAAACACCCCACCACCATTCTCCAGAAGCTAAATAACCCTGACCAGCAGAAACCATATAACCCCAACTGGGAGTTGGCGGTTGTGTACCAAAACCAAGATATGTTAAAGAAGCCTCAATTAATATAATACCACCCATACCAAGTGTAGCCTGCACAATAACCGGTGCAATAACATTGGGAAGTATATGTTTAAACATTATTTTCCAATCACTTACTCCCAGGGCCCTTGCCGATTCAACATATTCTTTTTCTTTAATCGAAAGCACCTGTCCTCTGACCACCCTGGCAATTGACATCCAGTAAACCAAACTTATGGCAATAAAGGTCAAAATAAGGCTAGGTGGTAAAAATGCAACAACAGCAATAATAAACAATAAAAACGGAAAAGCATATAAAACATTTATTAACCAGCTAATAAGATCATCCACCACACCACCATAATAACCAGCAAGTGTTCCCATCATTACTCCAACAACTACCGAAATAGCCATAGCAAAAATAGATATTTCCAAAGAAATCCTGGCCCCATAAATTACCCTTGTTAAAATATCTCTACCATATAAATCAGTACCAAAAAGATGTTCAAGTGAGGGTGAAGACAATTTAACTGCTGCCCCTTCTGTCCAGATAAGCTGCTCAATTGGATCATAAGGGGTTAAGTAAGGCGCAAAAATAGCGGCTAAAACAAATAAAGATACTATAGCCATACCAATAAGTGCAAGTTTGTTTTTTCGTAATTTCCTCCAGGCATCAGTAAATAACGTCTTGGATTTAGTATTTATCTGACTGGCTTTTTTCTCATTTGCAATATTCAAAGTTTATTTCCCTCCAATCTTTACAATTCTTATTCATATCTAATACGAGGATCAAAAAATCCATAAGAAAGATCCACTAGAAGATTGGCAAAAACAAATATAAAGGCCATAAATAATACTACCCCTCTAATAATTGGAAAATCTCTATTAATAACAGCCTGTATTGATAAACGCCCCAATCCGGGCAGAGAATAAATAGTTTCTGTTAAAATCACACCACTTAATAAAGCGGCTGTCTGCAAACCAATTATTGTAACAACTGGTATCAATGCATTCTTCAGGGCATGTTTATATATAATTATCTTTTCTTTTAAACCTTTAGCCCTGGCCGTAACAATATAATCTTGATGAATTACCTCTAGCATCGTTGATCTTGTTAAACGTACAATCAATGCCATAGGTCTAACACCAAGTGTTACAATTGGTAATAAATAATAAATCCATTCTCCATCACCCAAACCCGTTCCAGGTATCCAGCCCAGATGTGTAGCAAATAATAGTACTAATAATAATCCAATAAAATACACCGGTGCTGACATCCCTATAAGAGAAAAAAACATACTTAAATAATCAGAAAACTTGTATTGATGTGTTGCTGAAAAAATCCCAAGGCTAACACCAAAAATAACTGCTATTATCATTGCTCCAATGGCAAGTTTAGCTGTTACGGGTAATCGAATTAATATTGCCTGAACAACCGTCATATTATTGCGATAAGACCGACCTAAATCAAATGTAAATACATCTTTATAAAAATTTATTAACTGAACAGGTATAGAATCATTTAATCCCATCTCTTCCCTGATAAGTTCAATTGTCTCCGGGTCACCTCTTTGACCCATCATAATCCTTGCTGGATCACCGGGAACTATAGTTGTTAAAATGAAAACTACCAAAACTACACCAATAATTACAGGAATTGTAGCTAATAGTCTTCTTACTAGATAAGCAAACATCCGTTAACCCCCATTCGATAAAAAATTACAAAATAAAATTATAAATGCAAAATTTTGGTTCCCATTTAAATGGGAACCAAAATCCTATATATTTTTTTTATATCTTATTTTTCCATCCATACAGTTCTGAATTTATTTGAATACTGTCCAAAACTTGGTAGTTCATAACCATTAACAAATGGTTGAACTAAAGAATGGGTTGTATAGTGATAAATGAATACCCAGGGAGCTTCAGTAACAGCTAGCTGTTCTGCCTTGCTGTATACTTCTTTCCTGATTTCAGGATCGGTTTGCAGGCGACCCTGTTTGGTCCATTCATCAAATGCAGCATCATCAAATCGTGCATAATTACCACGTGGTCCAATATTTTCTGAATTCAATAGAACATAGAGGAAATTATCAGCGTCATTATAATCAGCAACCCAGCCCATTCTGAAGAATGGTACTTCGCCTCTTTCTACAGAATCTAAATGACTACCCCAGTCAACGTTTTTAAGATTAACCTTAATACCTACCTGAGCATACTGTGCCTGTAGAGCTTCAGCAATTCTCTTATGACCTTTACTTGTATTATATTGAAGAGTAGTTTCAAATCCATCAGGGTAACCGGCTTCAGCAAGTAATTCTTTTGCTTTTGCTGGATCATAGTTATATCCTTCTAAATCTTCATTATAACCGAACATTCCTGGAGGAATAATACCTGCAGCAGGAGTTGCTCTACCATTCATAACAAGGTCAATCATGGCCGGACGGTTAATTGAATAATTCATGGCCTGACGGACTTTTCTGTCATTAAATGGTTCTTTTTCAACATTCATACCATAATAGTAAGTACCATATTGGGGTCTTTCCATAAAATGATCTGGATATTCTTCTTTAGCTTCTTTATAGAAAGGATCATCTACATATGTCTGGTAGATATTACCAATCTTAAATTCGTTCCACATCATTGTATAGTCAGGAATAATCCTGAATTCTAGACTATCAAGATATGGTAATTGATTACCATTTTCATCTGTCATCCAATAATCTTCATTTTTACTCATAACTAATACTGAATCCTGATCCCATTTTTCAAACTTAAATGGACCAGTTCCTACTGGATGGAAATTCCAGTCTTCTCCCCACTTCATAACATCTTCTTTTGGCATTACACTGAAGGTATTATAAGCAAGGGTACTGATAAATGGTGCAAAAGGATAAGTAATTTCAATCTGCAGTGTGTATTTATCAATAGCTTTAACACCTGCCAGACTATCAAGTTCACCATCTCTAAATTCCTGATAACCTTTTACCATGTCAATAAAGTATGCACGTGGAGATTTTGTATCTGGATCAACTATATAGTTGAAAGTCCAGGCCCAGTCCTCAGCAGTTACTTCACGTCCACCATTGGCAGTAGCAATACCTCCTTCAATTGTGTCATGGAAATGAACGCCTTCTTGAAGATGGAAAGTATAAACAAGACCATCTTTAGAAACTTCCCAGGATTTTGCTAATAAAGGCACAACATTACCTTCATTATCATACTCAACCAGTGTTTCAAACATCTGATAAATCATCTCTGAAGAAGAAGTATCAGTTGCCTGTACAGGATCAAGATCTGGTGGATTACTCTGAAGTGCATCCTTCCATACTCCTCCATAATTAGGTGCTGCATAAGCAACAGTGAATAAGCCAAAAACCATTATACCTACTAATAGAGTTGCAACTAAACCTTTTTTCAATGTTTTTCCCCCTTTTTTTTATTTATATGTCAAGTTAATGAAAAATAGCATGTCATGATTATTTGTATATTTTTGTAATATTTTGAATTATGTTTTGGTATAAATAGAGATATGTTATTACTAAGTAATGTATGTCATATTTAATCACATTTATTAATTTTTATACAACTAGATATATACTTCTATTTATTTCCAGATTTCTAAAAAAAGCTACTCCTCATTTCTTAACATTTATATAAAAATTATATTATATCTTTACTAATGTGTCAAGAAATTAGTGGAAAAGGATAATTATTTTAATTAATGAAACTTTATACGTTTTCAAAATAAAATTTATCTAAAATATCTCTTATTTTTTCTTTTAAATCAGCTCTCCTTCCGTTATTATCTATTATTAAATCCGCCCTTTCCTTTTTTTCTTCAAGAGACATTTGAGCAGCAATTCTCTTTCTAGCCTCTTTCAAACTAAAATCATCTCTGTTTCTTAACCTTTCTATCTGTGT
>CAZOON010000180.1:0-4227 GCA_964581445.1 uncultured Halanaerobiales bacterium
CCCCATGTGCACCTGGTGTTCCACAGCTAACATCTTCCTTTTCCGGGGATGTTCCAATAACTCCTATCATTGCCTGTACTGGTAATTTAATTTTTTCATTAAAAACTACCATGTTATCTTCAATAGGGATTATTTTGGTTTCAGATTCATTGATGAATTTATTCAGGGCCCCCATTTTTGGCTCAGTAATCATTACTCCATGGTCTGCAAGATCAATACTTTTAATTTCAACCTTAAGTACATCACCTTTTTTAGCACCTTTAATTTCTACTGGTCCTGTAGCAGGATTAACAGTATTCCAATCAGTACTTTCAAAAAGTAGATCTTCACTCTGGATTTGATTGCTGAAACAATCCTGTGTTTCAAAAAGTAGCTCAGATCCTGGCTCAACCTTTAATACTGGTTTATTATCAGGGCTCATAGAATAGACAACATTATTGCTGGAAACCTTATACATTTTTCACCTCCTAAAAATATTGTTTTTATCTGTTCATTTATTAATGCAAACTATATGCCAGAGAATATAATTTTTTAAAAATTTCATATTAATATATAATTTTGATTAATGAAACAGGGAGAGGACAGGGGACAGGAGATTGGTGAAGAAAATTCAGGATTATGAATTATTAAATAAAAAAGTCTACCCCCTGAAAGGAGATAGGCAAAAACCTATAATCAACCTATTTATAAAACCTACTTTTAGCCTAAAAAACCTATAAATTGATATTTTCCAATCTATTTAATAGCTTAACTCCTTTTTTACTTATGGTATGACCTGAGCGTCTTGAAATGGTTTTAATTAAATTTTTGTCTTTTAAATGTTTAAGTTCTGTTCTTATCTTACTTTTACTAATATTATATCCTTTTTCCCGGGCAATTTGATATAGTTTATATCTTCCCATACCATTTCCCGTCCTGGCTGATATATATAATTGTTTTAATATAAAATGGACAATGTTCTTTATATTATTAGACGATGGGGATAGACCCTCTTTTTTCTTTCCAGGAGTTTTATTATCTAAAATATAGGGTGGCAAATCTTTAATTTTGAATTCTTCATCGCTTATATTTATCATGTATTTTATACAATTATTTAATTCCCTGACATTACCAGGCCAGGAGTATTCTCTTAAATAATTCATAATTTCCCGGGATGTGTGTCTTTTATCACCGGCTCGAGCAAGAAAATAATTTACTAAAAGTGGCAGGTCTTCAAGTCTTTCTCGCAAAGGTGGTATATGAAGTGGGAGTACATTTAAGCGGTAGTAAAGGTCAGCCCTGAAGAGGTTTTTTTCTATTAATTGGGTAAGGTTACGATTGGTAGCAGATATTACCCGGATATCTACAGGTATGATTTTAATGGCACCAATGCGCATGATTTCCTTTTCCTGTAAAACACGCAATAATCGGGACTGTAAGGATAGAGGCAGGTCTCCTATTTCATCAAGGAAGATTGTACCCTTATGGGCCTGCTCAAAAAGGCCTGGTTTACCACCTTTTTTTGCTCCTGTAAAGGCACCTTCTTCATAGCCAAATAGCTCACTTTCCAATAAGGACTCTGGTAAAGCGGAGCAATTTATGGCTACAAAAGGACCATTATTTCTTTTTGAAGCATTATGGATGGATTGAGCAAAAAGTTCTTTTCCTGTACCACTTTCACCCTGAATGAGTACTTCAGAGTCTCCGCGGGTTAATTTGCGGGCATGATTGATAGTTTTTTTAATAGTAGGTCCAGTTCCAATAATATCATTAAAGCTATACCTGGCAAGCAAACCTTTTTTTCTTAATTCTTTTCTTACTTTAAGTTCCTGTTTTTCAATTTGACTTGTTTCTTTAAAGGTTAGAATATAGTCATCTGAAGTTTCTTTGCGGTCAAAAGGCATTTTACTTATAAGATATTTTTTGCCCATAACAGAATAAACCCTGTCATAAAAACTCTTCTTGTTGTTTAAAATTTCCAGGGGTAAATCTAAATGTGAAAAAATATTTTTTACTGGTTTACCCATGATTTGCCAGTGTGCTTTTCCACTTAATTGTTCCATAACACGGTTGAATTGAGTAATATTATGAGCTTTATCATAGGCAAGGACACCATCATTAACAGTATTTAAAATTGTTTCCATTTTCTGACGTATATTTGTCATTTTTTGCAGGGTATCTTTTAAACCCAGACTATTGGGAATGATTTTAGTTAGATGGGTGGGGAGAATATTATTTCCTATTTCATTCATAAGATTAAACTTTATTGCAATATCAGTGATGGTTGAGATATCAATGACCCTGGGCCCAATATTTAAAACATTATTTATATTTTCAGGAACATATGATATTTCATCAGGGGTAATAGCAAAATCTATATAAGGTATTTCTTTGAGCCCGGGATAGACCGGTGTTAAATGTAGATTTTTAATTCCTAATTCATAAATAAGGGCAATTGTTTCTTCTGCGGCTTCTTTTTTATCATTGACAAGTAGTGCTTTAGTATCAGGGGCGATATTTTGAAGTTTGTTAAGACTTTCAACAGTTAAGGTCCTTCTCACAACCATAATGTCGGTTCCTGTTTTTACCCTGGGTACTACAATTCTTGTATAGGATTGTGAGGTAACTAAGACCATATTTACATTGTCAAAATGCTCTGGTAGCTCATCTTCAAGATATTTATAATCAATATTTATACGCTCTTCAAATATATTTTTTAATTGTTCTGTAATATCCATACTTGTTTTTTTATCTCTGGCAAAGACTAATAGTACTGGTCTGGACATAATCCCCCCCCTATTTAATATATATCAATAAATTGTTTATCCCAGCTATTAACTTCAGCAAGGTAAGATTTCCATTCTTTTTCTTTTACTTTTACATATTCAGTTATTAATTCTTTTCTTAAAAGTTTCTGTAAGTCCTGGTCTTTCTTTAAATTATCTATTGCTTCACCAAGATGAGAGGGTAATGTCTGGTAATCATTGTTCTGGGAATTATCAGTACTAGCTGGCATTAAAGATAATTCATTATTTACCCCGAGCAAACCTGCTGCAAGTAAAGCAGCTGTGAAGAGATAGGGGTTAGAGCTTGCATCGGCAAAACGAATCTCAAGATGCCTGTTATCCCTGGGTTCAGTGACCCTGATAAAAGTATTTCTATTATCTATACCCCAGTTAAGATGAGTAGGGGCCCAGGAGTTTGGCTGGAAACGTTTATAGGAATTAACACTGGCAGCCCCCAGGGCAGTTAAAGCTTTACCGTGTTTTAATAAACCGGCAATAAAAGAGCGGGTTTTTTTCTGGAGATAATGGTTTGATTTATCTTTAGTTAATAATAGATTTTGATCTTCATTATTAATACTTAAATGAAGATGGAGACCATTACCTGCTATATTATTAAAGGGTTTGGGCAGAAAACTTATTAAATAATTATTATCTGCAGCGATGTTTTTTAGCATATTTTTTAAGGTGACCCAATCATCACAGGCTTTTAAAAGCGTCTGTTTACCAATGTTTAATTCAAATTGAGACAGGCTAGATTCACTGGAAATTTGAATTAAAGGTATATTCATTTTTCTTGCTGATACAATAATTTCATCAAATATTTTTTTGAAATATTTTATATTAGATATAGAAAAAAGTTGATTTTTACAAAGGGGCTCCTTTTTTTGTGGATCCAGGATAATAAATTCTGGCTCAAAAGCGGCCATGATTTTACCCTGCCAGTTTTCTTCCGTTTTTTTAATCATATTTTTTAATAAAGAGCGGTGGCAATTAATAAAAGGAGTATTATCTGCATTAAAAAGATTACAATATACTATTGCAGTATCTTTTTCATAGCCATCAAACTTTAAGGAATCAAGGTCCGGGATAGCCCAGAAATCACCTGCAGCTGCATTATAACTGGCTGTATCCAAATATTTATCCTGAGCAGTAAAATTCATAATAGCCTTTGAAAAATTTGTGCCTTTTTTAAGGGCCTGTTCAAATTTATTTTTTAATATAACTTTAGTTCTTAGTATACCTGAATTATCTACAAACCTTAATTGAAGATATTCAATATTATTTTTTTTGAGTTTTTCCAGGATATTAGCAAACAAGTATTTTTCCTCCCCGGGAATCGCTTAATTATTACTATTATTCGACAAATATAATAAATATCCTGTAAATTTAATTAATAAAGAGAAGGCAGGATAAAAATTACTTGACAATATATCTTTCTACAAATGTGATATGTGTAATGAGA
>CAZOON010000181.1:0-4171 GCA_964581445.1 uncultured Halanaerobiales bacterium
AACAATAATATAAAAACAGTAGAGCAGAAAGATGAAGGAAGATTTGCCTTTCTTATTCATCCCTTAGATTTAGAGAACTATCGAGAATTTGATAAAAGTTTAGAAATATTATCAGAAAATGAAATATCCGAGCTTGTTACTCGTTTTAATGATATGGTTGAGCCATTTTTAGTTTCTAAAATGAAAATAAAATCTAAAAGTGGGGCAAAAGCCTATGGGGAATTTATTTCTATTCCCAGGACAACCGAAGAATTAATAAATATGCCCCGAAAAAAAGCACTGGAAGAAATAAAAAAAGCAATTAATTTTTCTGTAAATAGAGGGGCTAAAATAATTGGACTTGGTGCCTATACTTCAGTAGTTAGCATGGGAGGCCTCTACCTTCGTGATTTAGATACCCCACTTACTACCGGTAATAATTATACAGTGGTTTCTGCTGTCAATGCTGTATTAAAGGCCAGTAAAAAACTTAATTTTTCCAGCAAAAATTCTACTGCTGCTATAGTAGGTGCTACAGGCTCAATTGGAAAAGGTATTTCTCAGTTATTATCAAAAGATGTTTCTCGATTACTATTAATCGGTAACCCTAAAAACAAAAAATCAAGCATAAATAGACTATACAGGGTAGCAGCTGAAATATATTCTTATCTTTCTAAATTAAAAAATAGTAATTATAAATTCAATAAAAATAGCATTGGAAGTAAATTGTCAGAATATAATCTTCCTGATTACAGGGCTGATATTCATAGATTTATTGAATTTGCTCAAAATCTTGAAAATAAAGATACCCCAATTTTAATCACAACTGACATTAACGAGGTATTGCCACTTGCCAACATCATTGTCAGTGCAACAAGTACAACAGATATACTTATTAGACCCGATAATCTTCGTCAGGGAGCGGTTGTCTGTGATATCTCCAGACCTGGGAATGTTAGCAAAGAGCTTCTTAAACTAAGACCTGATATACTTGTTATAGATGGTGGAGTTGTAGAAGTTCCGGGGCGGCCTTCCCTGGGTTGGAACTTTGGTTTTGATAAAGGACTCGCATATGCCTGTATGGCTGAAACAATGATGCTAGCTCTTGAGCACCGTTATGAAAACATGAGTATTGGCTCCAGTGGAGTAAACCTTGATAATATTCTATATATGAAAAAGATGGCTGAAAAACATGGATTCAAGCTGGCAAATTTCAGGAGCTTTAATCGTCCACTTGACCCAAAAACATGGCAAAAGCTCCTTGATGCCCGTAATAAAATCGAGGAATCAGCTATATAAATTTTTTTCTTGACGATTTTAAAATAATGTGTTATTATATTCAGTGCAATTACGGTAATGCGGGATTGTGTAATGGTAGCACGCAAGATTCTGGATCTTGTTGTCCAGGTTCGAACCCTGGTCCCGCAGCCATTACCATAATTCAGCCCCCAATAATGGCCCTATCGTCTAGGGGTTCAGGACGCTGGCCTCTCACGCCGGTAACAGGGGTTCGAATCCCCTTAGGGCTACCAAAATTTCTGACGGTATAAAACCGTCTTTTTTTATTCCTTTCACATTTTTATATAATAGATAATATTATAGTAATAAATATATTATTATCTAAATTGAAAGGAGAATTAATGTGTCTGAAAAAAATAAAAAAAGTGTTGAAGATTTAAATGAACTTATGGGCAGGACAGTTGGTGCTAATTGTAATATCTTTATTTTAGCAGAAAATGTTTTTGTTTGTTGTGATGAATGTCCAAATCCTAATGGAGGCTGCAAATAAATCTAATACTAATATAATTTTTTCATGAAATATAAAACCGGCAGGTTCAACCTGTCGGTTTTTCAATAAATTCTATTTTATTATTAGCAATTTTCTTTTGCCAGAGTGGCTCATTACCATAATTATATTTTTTCATCCATTTACCACAATGCTCTTTTAGAGTAAGTGCCATTTCATTATCCCAATGCTGCCATTTAGGGAATTTTTTCTTGTTTGCATTGGAATGAACCTTCCTATTCAATAAATCTGCTTTAAATTCATATTTGCTCTCAAATCCGTCCCGAAAATGACTACTGAAAGATAATAGTTTTTTAAATGTTTCATTTTTAGTTTTTTTATTAAAAAGATCTTCAAATCTAACAAACATAACATTATCCAGTTTATTAAATTTATTCATAATAAAACTATTAACTTTATCATAATACCAGCAATATTTTTCAAAGATAGACATTTCTGACCACAACTCATTATAAGGATCATCATTCATATCTTTGGCCTTTATACTAATGTTTAAAAAATCAATATCAAGTGGTTTATAAATAATATATTCTATTGTATTTAAGGCAGATCTAACCCAGGTTCTTGGATCTCTAATAATGAAAATAAATTTGCTATTAGGAAAAACTTCGGCTATTAAATCAACGAGGGCATATATATGGCCACTTGATTCCATATATATTTTCCTATTAACATCATCTATAAGTGGTTTTCTCATATTATAGATATATTCTTTTGCCTTTTCATCAGATATTTTTTTAGTATAACGATCGGTGCTCAATTTAAACATTGAATGAGTAGGCCTTGCCTGACCTATTGTCATATGATATAAACCATAACGATTTATTTGCTCAAGCCATTCATGAGGACGAGTAAACCAGAGAGTTCCGGGCTCATGAAAAGAACTAAAATCATCAATCATTTTAGACATCATTCTGGCCATAAACTGGGTACCTGTTCTACCTGTGGATGTTAAAAAAACACTGTATTTATCAAATTTTTTGATTCTCATTACCTCCTCTACCCATATAGCAACTTTTTACTATCTTTATATACAAATTTTCGATAGAGTGCCAGAACATTTTGGGCAAAATTTTCAGCAGAAATTTTTTCAGCATCTTTAGCTGCTTTTTTAAGCAATCTATTTGTATAATCTTTATTATTCAATAATTGCATTATTTTTTCTAGAAGTTCTTCATTATTATAAAAAATCAGTCCATTTACATTATTTTTGAGCATATCATCAAGGTTTTTATCATATTTTGCTACAATTGGAACCTCGGCAGCCATAGCCTCAACAAAGGTTATTCCCTGGGTCTCAGTAGTTGAAGCACTA
This sequence comes from uncultured Halanaerobiales bacterium, assembly GCA_964581445.1. GTDB lineage: Bacteria > Bacillota > Halanaerobiia > Halanaerobiales > CAZOON01 > CAZOON01. The sequence continues at coordinate 3,102 of CAZOON010000181.1, forward strand.
ACAAACACATCTCCAAGTTGATAATACTTTCCAATATCTTCCCAGGGTCTTTCTCCAGCAAAAATAATTGAATCTTCAATACCCAGTTGGATACTTAGATGCTGAAGTGCTTTTCTGGCAGGTCCATCGCCAACAATTAAAAAGACTGTTCCCGGAATTTTTTTCAATATTTCAGGCATTTTTTTTATTATTACATCTATACTCTTTTCTTTAGCAACCCGGCCGATAAACAATATTACCGGACTATCTGTCTTAATGCCCAGATTCTGTTTTAATTCATCCAATTCCAATTCTGAATATTTTCCCCGCCTAAATCTTTCAATATTTATCCCTGTAGGGATAACCTCAATATTTTTATCAAGACCATAACTAATTAAAGCTTCTTTTGTTTTTTGTGAAGGGGCAATTATGCTATCACATTTCATACAATAATAATAACTTGCCTTCTTAACTATTTTTTGCGCATATTTTTTCATCTTAGTATCTGTGATATAATGCATGTAATCTTCATACATAGTATGATAAGTATGAATAACCGGTATATTTAGTCTTTTTGCAACAATTCTACCAAATATTCCTATAGAAAATTCTGTCTGTGTGTGGATGATATCTAAATTTAAAGATCTAATTTTATTCATCACTTTCTGAGAATAGATTAAACCCAATCTCTGGTCGGGAATAAGTGGTGAAGGAATACTGGGGATTCTGATTACCCCTTCTTCATTACCTTGTACATCTGGGTTTTTTACGGTGACAATTATTACATTGTGGCCCAATTTAATTAATTCCTGTTTCAATATATTACTAGAAGTTATCACACCATTAATCTGAGGATAATAAGTATCAATAAAAAGGCCGATATTCATAATTTTTCTCCTCCAAGATTATTTAATTTTGATATCCTCTCAATAATAATCCCTTATGTTTTTTATTTCCAAATATCAAAAAAAGCCATCCAATAACTAAACCAGAATAATAAGTAAATAATCTCCAGAGTAAAATCGCTACAAGTAAATATTTTTCCACAAAAAAGATATTAAAAAATAGATAAAAACAGCTCTCTGCACCAC
>CAZOON010000182.1:0-521 GCA_964581445.1 uncultured Halanaerobiales bacterium
AAAGCTTATAACCACACCCATAACTGCTGAAGTCAGCATAACTGGACCAACCATTTTAACTATATTAAGAAATATATCAAGTACCATACTTACACTATTATCGATGCTAATAGCAGGTATGGTATCAAAAGACAGAAAATAAATCATTCTCTCTTCCATATTGGAAATAATATTTTTAAATAGTATATATAATACCAGAAAACTACCCATAAGGGTAAAAGCTGAATTTAACTCCTGACTTTTAGCAACCTTACCCTCTTCACGTGACTTTTGTAATCGTCGCGGCGTTGGTTTTTCCGTCTTTTCTCCAGCAGAATTATCAGCCATATTCTCCCCCCTTTATCACTCTATCTAATATTAAGGTGTAATCAAATGCATAAATCTGGATAAATCTTTAAACAGGCTTATAAATAGCTCCTGATAAAAATATATCAAACCATGAATAGTAAGCATCAGAATAATAAAACCAATCAGTATCTTTAATGGCAAACCAACTATAAATATATTCATCTGAGGCAGAG
>CAZOON010000182.1:531-4165 GCA_964581445.1 uncultured Halanaerobiales bacterium
GGCCAGAAAAGCAAAGATTACATCAGCTATAAAAAGGGTTCCCATAACAGGCAAAGCAACACGCAGAGCAATTATAAATATATCACCTGCAGCCCTGAGCAAAAAATGCCAGGCAGAATTACTGAGAACAAATCCCCCTAGCGGAATTATTTCAAATGATTTAAATATATTTTCAAAAAGAATATGATGACCATTTAATAACAAAAAAACAAGTATAGCAAGGATATACTTGAATTGACCAATCAATGGTGATGAAGTACCATGCATGGGATCAACTATATTAACCATCAAAAATCCCATGCGCAGATCAATCAGCTGACCGGCAAGTTGCAAACTTGAAAAAACAAGATAAATAATAAAACCCAGTGAAAAACCAATGGCAAGCTCACGTATTAAATCTAGAAATATTAAAATAAGATTTTCAGGTAAAGCTATAATAATAGATTGTTGTAATATTGGCAAGGTAATCATTGCCATAAAAAAGGAAATACCTATTTTAATTCTGTTGGGTATTATTCTGCTTCCAAAAATAGGAGTGATTATAAAAATACCGGCAAATCTAAGCATTATTAGAATAAATAAATATGTATAATTGCTCAATATTGATTCCAGGTCCATTATCTTCCCTCTCTTATTGCCTTAACCAATAATATAGGGTATTTTATTAAATAATTCATAAACAAAATCTGTAAATTTAGCCACGATCCATGGCCCAAAAAAACCAATGGAAAAAAGAACAACAATTATTTTGGGTATAAAAGCTAAAGTCTGCTCCTGAATCTGAGTTGTTGCCTGAAAAATAGCAACAATCAAACCTGTTAAAAGACCCAGACCAAGTACAGGGGCAATAATTAATAAAACTGTATAAAGGGCCTCACGGCCAATATCTATTACTACTGAAGCATCCAATCTTATCACACCATTCCCTATCTTCTATAAAAGACTTTTAATTAAATGTCTTTATCAGTGACTCAATTACAAGATACCAGCCATCAACCAGTACAAATAATAATATTTTAAAAGGTAATGAAATCATTACAGGTGGTAACATTAACATTCCCATAGACATTAAAATACTGGCTACAACCATATCTATCATCAAAAATGGGATATAGATCATAAAACCTATTTGAAAAGCAATTATCAACTCACTGATAATAAAAGCCGGTATCAAAACAAATATTGGAATATCATCCTGGTTTTCAGGCCGCTCCTCCCCGGAAATATCAATAAATAAAGCCAGGTCCTTCTCCCGGGTCTGCCTGAGCATGAAATCTCTGACAGGTTGAATACCTCTCTCCAGGGCCAGCTCTGTCTCAATTTCTTCATTAAGATAGGGCTGAATCGCCGTAGTATTAACATCCTGCCAGACAGGTGCCATAATAAATATCGTCAGAAATATAGCAAGTCCAATTAAAACCTGATTTGGGGGCATTGTCCTGGTGGCCAGGGCATTTCTAATCAGGGAAAGCACAATTATTATCCTGGTAAAAGATGTTACCATAATCAATATTGCCGGAGCAAGTGATAAAATTGTTAATAACAAAAGTATCCTTAATGATAAAACCAGGTCTCCATCTTCACCACCATCAGGGGTACTTATATTAAAACTTATATCAGGAACTTGGAAATCTTGAGCAAAAACAGGAGAAATAAATAAAAACAATAATATAGAAAAAAGTAAAACTATCATTATATTTTTTCTGTTTATCATTTCTTATCACGCCTATCAGCGTTATTAAAAAATTTCATTAAATATTTTTTGAAATCCTTTTTGTCTTCTCCTGCCTCAAGTTTGAAATCAAGTTCATCCCATTGTTTTAGTTCAGAAATCTTATTATCTGTTACACTAATAAGCAAAATTTTATCCTGAATTCTCACAAGAAAAAGACCTTTTTGGGGGCCGAAATATATTTTATCAACAATCTCAATATATTTTCCCTGGTTTTGCATAATAAAAGTCCTGCGAAAAAAATACTGGATAATATAAATAATACCTATAACCAGGGCAAGGTAAAATATTATTTTTATAATTTCCCGGCCGTATTCCATACCATGCTCTCCTCATATATTAAATATTATTTATTCTTTCCATTGGGCTAATAATATCTTTTACCCTGAAACCAAAGTTCTCATCAATGACTACAACTTCACCCTTGGCTACCAGCTTTCCATTAACAAAGAGGTCTACTGGCTCACCGGCAAGTTTATCAAGCTCTACTATAGAGCCTTCACCAAGGTCAAGTATCTCCCTTATAGTCATCCTGGCCTTCCCCAGTCTAACTGTAACCTGCAGGGGAACATCTTTTATTAATTCCATATTCTGAGGCAATGGCTCTGCAGAGCCCATATCAAAATCAGGAAATTGAGCAGTCTGTACAGCTAGATCTTCTTTTTCAATATTACCTGTTCTTGCAACTTCCTGCATTCTTTTAGAAACTCCTCGACTTCTCTGCTCTTGTTTTTGCGGCGATTCTTTCTTAGGGGATTCTTTCTTAGATGTTGACTTCAATTCTTCTTCACTGACTGCTGATACTTCATCCTGCTGAATATTATCACCTTTAGCTGTTAACCCACTTTCATTTTTCATGAGATTTTCTACCATATCTCTGGTAAAATCAACAAGAGATAGTTGCTTGAAATTACTGTCAATTAAATCTCCTACCTTAAGGTCAAAAGATGTAACAACCACAGAATCATCACTGGAAAAAAAACTATTACTATTTTCAACGGCATCATTAAGATTAATATACTCTGCCCTTGGGGGGGATATATTTACTACATTATCAATAATACTTGACATAGCAGTAGATGAGGCACCCATCATCTGGTTCATTGCCTCTCCCACCGCACTTAAACGAATCTCATCAAGTTCAAAATTATCCACCGAGCCATCTCCACCCATCATTAAATCAGCTATAATTGCTGCATCTTCCTCCTTAATAATCAGAAGATTAACACCTTCCAGACCTTCAATATATTCAACAGTTACAAGAACACAGGGCCTGTTATAATCTTCTGTGACTTCACTAAAATTTAGAATAGCAACTTCCGGAGCGGTTATCTCTACTTTTTTCCCAAGTAAAGAATACAATGCTGTTGCAGCAGACCCCATAGCAATATTACCAATCTCGCCTAAAACATCTATTTCATCATCATTTAAATTATTATCACTATTTTTATCATTCATTAAGGCATCTATCTCTTCCTGTGACAATATATCATTATTTTTACTCATCTTCTTCAACCTCCTCCTCCGGTTTTACTACATCAGTGATCTTAAGGGCCATATGTTTTTTCATTGTTCCGGCCACACCTTTAAATTTAACCCTTTCTCCTATCCTTAAATCAATCTTTTCATCTGTATTTGTATCCAATCTTACTACATCACCGGGCTGCAAATATAATAAATCAGTAACTGTTAATTCTGTACCCGATATCTCGGCATAAAGCTTTAAAACGGCCTTTTTTATCCTGTGTTTAATATTCTTAATATGCTGGGCCGTCTGTTCTTCCCTTGTACTTGAAAACCACTGCTGGGCATTCAATTTATCTACAATGGGCTCAATCATAATATATGGTATACAAATATTAATGAGACCCTCACTCCCGGCAATACTGGCTGAAAGGGTCA
>CAZOON010000183.1:0-4154 GCA_964581445.1 uncultured Halanaerobiales bacterium
TCTTTAATATTCTCTTGCAAATACTGGATGATGGTAGATTAACAGATAGTCAGGGAAAAGAGGTTGATTTTAAAAACACAGTTATTATCATGACCTCCAATATTGGTTCTTCATATATTCAGGACCTTGAAAATGAGGAAGATATTGAAACTGAAGTTTCAGAGGCTTTGAAGAATCATTTTCGTCCAGAATTTTTAAACAGGATAGATGAACAGATTATCTTCCATTCTTTGAGTAAAGATAATATATTTGATATTGTTGATATTAAACTTGACTATCTCGCTCAGAGGCTGGCTAAAAGAGATTTGCAACTGGTAGTTAGCGAAGCGGCGAAAAATGAATTGATGGAACTGGGTTATGACCCTGCCTATGGTGCTCGACCACTGGATAGGGTTATCCAGAAATATATAAAAGATGAGCTTGCTATGAAATTTTTAGAAGATGAAATTTCGGACAAAACTATTGTTAAAGTAGATTACAGGCAGGGTGAATTTATTTTTGATTTTAAATAAGATAATTTATTGTAAAAAAAATTGATATTTTTATTAAAAACCGCGGTGAAATTTGCTGCGGTTTTTTAATTTCTAAAGGAAGGAATTAATTATTCAATTATTGAATTATGTTTTATATTGAACAGAAAAAAAGTCTGGAGGTAATAAGATGATTTTAACTCGCAATCTGGCTCAGAAAATAGTCAATAATACTATGAATGTACTGGGGAAAAATATTAATATTATGAATCATGAAGGTATAATTATTGGTAGTGGGGATGAAAAAAGACTGGATACCTATCATGAGATTGCGGCCAGGGTCCTGGACTCAGGTATGCCTAATATAATAAATGAAACGGAGGCCAGCAGTTATAAAGGGGTTAAAGAAGGAATTAATCTACCAATAAAATTCCAGAAAATGATAATCGGTGTTGTTGGAATAACAGGAAATACAAATGAAGTAGCAGGATATGGTGAAATAGTTAAAAATATGGTTGAGCTTATACTACAACAGGAATTTCTTATGCGTGAAATAGAAATTGAAAACAAGGCCAAAGAATATTTTTACCAGCAGTTATTGAGTAATAGTATAGAGGAAGAGGAATTATTAAATGACAGGATAAATTTACTTGATATTAAAGTAGATTGTTATAGAGTAGTAATACTTATTAATATGAAACCATTTAATAATAAAAAAGTTTCTTATGAAATTCAGCATATTTCAAATTTATCTACATTAATATCGAAAGATGATGTGCTTCTTATCAGGGGCGAAAATTTGGTTTTAATTAAAGTCTTAGAAGAAAAAGATTTTAAGGAGCAGAGTGAGAATATATTGGATACTGCAAAAAAAATAAAGTCTTATTTTGAAGATGAAAATACAAAAGTCACAATTGGTATTGGCCAGATATTTAAGGAACTTGAGCATTTAAGTATTTCTTATCAGGGGGCCAAACAGGCCCTGAAGGTTGGAGAAAAGGTTTATAAAACTTATAGTGAAGATACAAAGGATATTTATTATTTAAATCGACTGGGTTTTGACTTTTTTCTTCCGGCTATAGATGAAGATGCGGCCAGATATTATCTTCATCATCTCTTTGACCGTAATATTGCCAAAATTTTTCGGGATAGTAATATTGGAGAAGTCATAGAATCTCTGGCAGAAAATAACTTTAATGTGTCAAAAACTGCTGATAAATTATATATACATCGTAATACACTTCTTTATAGATTGAAAAATATAAAAGAAGTAACAGGTCTTGACCCCAAAAATCTAATTGACCTTTACTCTCTACTCTTTGCTTATCATCTCTATAAATATCAAAATTAACATATTTGCATAAAAATAATGTGATATATATTCATATTTTTATGCAAATTGTTTATTGTTTCCAGATAATTTTCATAATATAATAAATATAGTGAAAATATTTTATTTTGTTGCCAGGATTGGAGCTGATTTAATGCGGATATTAATTGCACCTGATTCATTTAAGGGTAGTCTTGATGCACTAGATGTAGCAAAAAATATAGAAAAAGGTATATTAAAAGCCATGCCTGATGCTGAAATAATAAAAGTTCCAATGGCAGATGGCGGGGAAGGTACTGTTCAATCCCTTATTAATGCTACTAATGGAAAGATTATTAAAGTTAAAAAAAAGGTTACTGGTCCCCTGGGAGAAAAAGTAGAAGCATATTTTGGAATTCTGGGTGACAATAAGACAGCAGCTATTGAGATGGCCAGTGCTTCAGGTATTTCGCTTGTACCCCGGGGAAAATCTGATCCCCGTTTAACGACTACTTATGGAACCGGTGAGTTAATTAAGGCTGCACTGGATGAAGGTGTGAAGAAAATAATTATAGGTATTGGTGGTAGTGCAACCAATGATGGAGGAGTTGGTATGGCACAGGCGATGGGTATTTCTTTCAAGGATGAAAAGGGAAATGAAATAGGTTTTGGTGGCGCAGAACTTGTTAATATAAATAGTATTGACATTTCTCAAAGAGATCCACGAATAGATGATGTAAAAATTGAAGTAGCCAGTGATGTTTCTAATCCGATGTATGGGATTGATGGTGCGGCTTATGTATATGCTCCCCAAAAAGGGGCAGATAAAATAATGGTACGAGAGCTGGACAAAAATTTGCGCCATTTAAATGAGGTAATTATACGGGAACTCAAGATAGACTTGCAGGCACTGGAGGGCTCCGGTGCAGCCGGTGGACTTGGAGGGGGGCTGGTTGCTTTTCTGGGAGCTGAATTAAAATCGGGTGTTGATGTAGTACTTGAGGTTAATAAAATAGAAGAAAAAATGAAGGATGTGGATCTGGTAATTACCGGGGAAGGTAGAATAGATAAACAGACTGTTAGCGGCAAGACTCCGATGGGAATCTTGCGGGTTGCCAAAAAGTATGGACTTCCCGTAATTGTTGTGGCAGGAGCAATAGGAGATGGCAGCAAAGAGCTGTATAAGGTCGGTTTTGATGCTCTGGTAAGTATTATTAATGAACCTGTTTCGCTGGAAGAAGCCATAGAAAAAACACCCATTTTATTGGAGCAATCAGCCGGGCAGATTTTTAGGATTTTGAAGATTGGTAAATTTATTAACTAAAAATGAATCAGAGGGAGGAATATTAATGAAAGCGGAAAAAAATTTAGCGAGATTGGGTATTGAACTGCCTGAACCTCCTCAACCGGCAGGTGCCTATCTTCCCTGCCGGAAAACCGGGAATTTAATTTATATATCTGGACAGGGTTGTCGTATTAATGGTAAATTGAAATACCAGGGCAAGGTAGGTAAAGATTTGAGTATTGAGGAAGCTTATGATGCAGCCAGAATATGTTGTATTAATGCCCTTTCAATACTTAAAGGTGAGCTTGGTGATCTTGATAATATTAATAAAATTGTAAATGTGCATGGTTTTGTCAATAGTGCTTCCGGATTTACTGCTCAGCCACAGGTTGTTAATGGTGCCTCTGAAATGCTGATAGAAGTTTTTGGAGATAAAGGTAAACATTCAAGATGTGCGCTGGCTTCCTGTGAATTACCAAATAATATACCCGTTGAGCTGGAAATGATAGTTGAAGTTGTAGATAACAATGATTGACCTGTCTGATTTTTTGCGGGCTAAATTAAATTTGACCGGAATAATAAAAAAAACATCCCTTGATATATCTGCAAATTTTTCCAGGATATATGGAGGTAATGTGTATTTAAAACCGGAAAATTTGCAGAAAACCGGTTCTTTTAAAATCAGGGGTGCCTTTAACTGTATCTGTCAAATGAGCCCGGAAGAAAAGGCAAAGGGAATAATTGCCTTTTCAGCAGGTAATCATGCTCAGGGGGTTGCTTATGCAGCCGCGCAGATGGATTGTAAAGCTGTTATTGTTATGCCGGAAGCAGCTCCAGAGGCAAAGGTCAGAGCTACAGAAGATTATGGAGCCCGGGTAATTAAATGTGGTGGTCCAACAGAAAACAGGGTTAAGAAAGTAAAGGAATTAATAAAAGAACATGGATATACTTTAGTTCATCCCTTTGATGATAAAGATGTAATTGCCGGGCAGGGTACAATAGGTCTGGAAATATTGGAAGAGATTCCTGAATTAGATGCAGTTGTAGTACCTGTTTCCGGTGGCGGTTTAATTTCTGGAATAGCGACAGT
>CAZOON010000184.1:0-4117 GCA_964581445.1 uncultured Halanaerobiales bacterium
CTGATGCAACTATGTTATCTGGAGAAACAGCTGCAGGAGAATATCCTGTTAGTTCTGTTGAAATGATGGCTAGAATTGCAGAAGAAGCTGAGACATCATTATTTTATAGGGATAGACTTCTAGCTTACAAGACTTCTGCAAAACATAGTGTAACAGAGGCTATAAGTTATGCAAGCTGTGAGACTGCAACAGATCTTGGAGCTGAAGCCATAATTACTGCTACAGGTTCTGGATTAACAGCAAGAATGGTTTCAAAGAATAGGCCATTTACCCAGATAATTGCAGTTACGCCTGATTCTTTTGTGCAACATTCCTTAGCGCTCAGCTGGGGCGTTTATCCACTATTAGTGCCTGCAAGTAAAACGACTGATGAGATGATTGAGAATGCAATTTCTATTGCCCTTGAAAATAAACTGATAAAAAATGGTGATCTTGTAACTATTACTGCTGGAGCTCCAGTGGGTATACCTGGCACGACTAATCTAATAAAAGTTGATGTGGTTGGTAAACCAGTTATTGAAGGCCAGGGTATAGGTAAAGGAATAGTTCTTGGGAAAATAAAAATTGCCTTAAACTATGAAGAAGCGATTGATAAAATTGAAAAAGGAGATATACTTTTAACAGCAATGACTGACAGAGAATTTATGCCTGCCCTGGAAAAAGCAGCTGCAATTATTACCATGGAAGGTGGTTTGACTTCTCATCCTGCCATTGTTGGTTTGAATTTAGGTATGCCTGTGGTAGTAAATACTGGTGATATTTTAGATAAAGTTGAAGATGGTGAATTAGTCACTGTTGACGGGGTTAGAGGTCTTGTTTATCGTGGTCAGGCCCATATTAAATAGTTAATGGGGTGATTAAATGAAGGTTTCTTTTTCAAGTTATTTAAAAAATGAAAAAAGTAAATTAAAAAAAATTCTTGATATATTAAAAAAAAGATTTGAATTTGTTTCAATATTGGGGACAGATACAGATGGGAAAAAATATTCTATACAAAATAATGGAATAGATATAGAAGATTCCCCCTGGAGTGAGAGAGGTTTTGTAATCAGGGTTTATAATGGTATTAATTATAGTGAATATTCTTTTAACAAATTTCCAGAGAGAGATATTGATTCTTTTGGGCAAAAAATTATTGATAAATTGGAACTTAATATGAATAAAATTAAGCAAAGAGATTTGAAATCAAATGAATATCCATTAATAAAAGAGAAAAAAATCGACAATATGTATTCTCGAGAGATTGAAAAATTGCCAGGAACTATGGGAATAAAAGAAAAAATTAATCTGTTAAGTAAAATTAAAGATAAGGCCATGGCCCTATCTGAGTATTTAATTGACTTCAGAATTAATTATGAAGAGGTAAAGGTAGTGAAATTATATATTTCAGAAAATAAAGATTTAGAACAATCTTATATCTGGAGTCAGGCATATCTTGCTGCTATTGTTAGAAAAGATGGAGTTACAAAATATTATTATCGTGGTTTTTCGGGTCTAAAAGGTGAGGAGTTGCTGGAAGAGTTAAAAAATAATTATCAGAATCTTGTTAAAAATGCAGAAGAGCTCCTTGTGGCAGATAGAATAAAACCTGGTTTATATGATGTAATATGTTCTCCTGATGTTGCTGGTTTAATAGCCCATGAGGCCTTTGGACATGGTGTGGAGATGGATATGTTTGTTAAAGATAGGGCAAAGGCAGTTGAATATCTGGATAAACAGGTTGCTTCATCTATAGTTAATATGCATGATGGCGCAGCAGCAGCCCAACATGTTTCCTCATATTTTTTTGATGATGAAGGTGTGGAGGCTTCTGATACTTTAATAATTGAGAATGGGATATTAAAAAGAGGTATATCTGATTTATTATCTGCTTATCAACTGGGGACAAAGCCTACTGGAAATGGAAAGAGGGAATCATTTGCCCGAAAGGCATATTCACGCATGACGAATACCTTTTTCTCAACAGGTGAGGATACACTTGATGATATGATTTCATCTATAAAAGAAGGATATCTTTTGGATGGAGTTTTGAGTGGTATGGAAGATCCGAAAAACTGGGGAATACAGTGTATGATTCTTCAGGGGAAAGAAATTAAAGATGGTGAGCTTACAGGAAATATTTGTTCTCCTATAATTATGACAGGATATGTTCCCGATTTGCTTAAAAATATTTCAATGGTTTCTAAGAAACTTGAACTTTCTGGAACTGGTGCCTGTGGTAAAGGCCATAAAGAATGGGTAAAAGTATCTTCTGGTGGACCATATATTAAGACAAAAGCGAGGTTGGGTTAATGTTAGAAAAATTAATTAAAATACTTGATAAAATTAATGTCTCAGACTGGAGGATTATTTCTGACAATATAGAAGCCGGAGAATTATTTTTTGTAAAGGATTCACTGGATATGAATAGGATCAAAGAAGTGGATAATTGTCAGATAACAGTTTATCAAGATTTTGAAGAGAATAATGTTGAATACAGGGGTTCAGCAAGTATTAATATTTATCCGACAATGGATGAAAATAAATTAGAGGAGAAATTAAATGAAGCTGCCCTGGCGGCTGCTTATGTTAGAAATAAATATTATCCCCTTGCTGATAATAAAGAAGTAAAAATATCAGAGATTAATAATAGTTTTAGTAAACGAGATATTTCTGATTTCTTAGCAATTTTAGGAGAAGAACTATATAAAGAAGATAAATTCACTTCAGGTGGTATCAATTCATCTGAGATATTTTTAAATAAAATTAAGAGAAAAATACTTAATTCCAGGGGTGTGGAAAGAGAGATAGTTACTTATAATGCTGAACTTGAGATTATTAGTAATTGGCATAATCATAATGAAGAAATAGAATTATATAATAATATTGAATTTTCTCAGTATCAGAGTGGCTTTTTATCTTCAAGGGTAAAGAAATATTTAAAATTAAGTAAGGAAAGGTCTAATGCTATATCAACACCTGAATTGCTTAATGTAAATGTCCTTCTTACAGGAGAGCCAGTAAAAGAATTTTTAAATTATTATTATGCCATGTCAAATGCTAAAAATGTTTATGAAAAAATATCAGATAAAAAACCTGGAGAAAGTATTCAGGGAGAAAAGGTGATTGGTGATAGGATTAATTTAACACTGGATCCCTTACTTTATAATTCAACTTTATCCACCCCTTTTGATAATGATGGATATCCATTAAAAAAAGAAAAAATCATTAGTGATGGAATACTGCAAAAATACTGGGGTAATATTAAATATTCACATTACCTGGATATAGATAGCACTGGGGAAATTAAAAATATGATATTTGAGGGTGGAGAAAAAGAAATTTCGGAATTGAAAAGTGAAAAATATCTGGAGTTAATAATATTTTCTGATTTTCAAACTGATCCCCTAACCGGGAATTTTGCTGGTGAGATAAGGTTGGGAAGGTATTTTGATGGAAAGGGGATTACAAGAGTTACAGGTGGCTCTATTTCAGGCAACATCAAAGAAGTAGAAGGAGAGATGTATCTATCAAAGGAAATTCAGGAACTTAATAATTTTAGAGGTCCTCGGACAATTAAATTAAAGAATATCAATATTTCTACAAAAAGCACATAAGCTTCTATAAAAAAAGCTTATAGAAAAAAATTTTTGTCTAACTTATAATCTTTTTAATGAGGTGTATATTATGAATATATCGCAAAAAGCAAAAAACATTGGTGAATCAATGACCCTGGCAATTAGTGCCCGGGCAAAAGAGATGGCAAAAAAAGGGATGGATGTTGTGAGTTTTGGGGCTGGTGAACCGGATTTTGATACCCCTGAAGAGATTAAAAAAGCGGCAATAGAAGCTATAAAGATAGGATTTACTAAATATACAGCTGCTTCTGGTATGGAAGAATTGAAAAAAGCAGTTATTGAAAAATTTAAAAAAGATAATAATATTAATTATAATAAAGATGAAATAATAATATCTAATGGTGCTAAACATTCTTTATATAATGTTTTTCAGGTCCTTCTTAATCCAGGAGATGAAGTAATAATCCCTTCACCATACTGGGTCTCATATCCAGAAACCGTAAAACTGGCAGGAGGCAGGCCTGTTTTTGTTAAAACTATAGAAGAGGAAAAGTTTAAAA
>CAZOON010000185.1:0-4093 GCA_964581445.1 uncultured Halanaerobiales bacterium
TTTTTGCTGCTATCCTGGGATCAAGCTGTCTTACAGATCCTGCTGCTGCATTACGTGGATTGGCAAATGCTGATTGATCATTTTCAATCCTATCTTTATTTATCTTTTCAAAATCATCTTTGCTAATATAAACTTCTCCTCTTATTTCAATATCTACATCTTCTTTTAATCTTAGAGGAATGGATTTGATAGTCTTTATATTACTTGTAATATCCTCACCACTAATACCATTACCTCTACTTGCCCCCTGAACAAGTCGACCTTTTTCGTATTTTAATATAGCTGAAAGGCCATCTATTTTATGCTCAATAACATATTCTATATTATTTTCATCAGAAAGTCGATTTACCCTTGCAAAAAAATCGCGTAATTCTCCTGCATTAAAAACATTATCTAAACTTAACATTTTTCTTGCATGCCGCACTTTTTTAAATGAATCAAGGGGTTCCCCCCCTACCCTCTGTGTTGGAGAATCAGGAGTCTGTAATCTGGGATATTTTTTTTCCAGATTTTTTAATTCTTTAAACATTTCATCATATTCACTGTCTGAAATCTCTGGATTATCAAGTACATGATAACGATATTCATGATATCTTAATTTTTTTCTTACATCTTCAATTTTGCTTTTTATCTCATCTTTATTAGCCAAGTTTTTCCACCTTCCTCTTATGCCTTCTGAATAGGAGCATACTCTGCCAGTAATGTTTTTATATTATTTGCACCAAAATCTATTTTAATCTCAAGTCCACGTTTTTCTTTAAGTCCGATAATCTTTCCCCTGCCAAATTTAGGATGAATTATTTCCTGGCCAATCTTATAATTTTTCTGATTGCTAGTCTTCTGGATTTTATTTTTCCCGGATGATGATATATTATCTTCATTATAAGAAAATAAATGGGGGGGAATCTCATTTAAAAATTGTGAAGGTGGATTATATTGTGTTTCCCCAAACCTCATCCTTTTTTTAGCCCTGACGATATAGAGCTTATCCATAGCCCTGGTTATTCCTACATAGCAAAGCCTTCTTTCTTCTTCAAGTTCTTCTGGGGCAGACAAATAACTGGCGTGTGGGAAAATACCTTCTTCCATTCCAACAATAAAAACAACAGGAAATTCAAGACCCTTTGCAGCATGAAGTGTCATCATCATAACTGTCTGTTTGCTTTCCTGCATATTATCAATATCTGAAAGAAGAGATACCTCCTCTAGAAAACCTGATAGATCTGGATCACTTGAGTTTATCATATAATCTTTAATAACTGAAAAGAGCTCCTTAATATTCTCCAGCCTTTCTTCTGCTTCTCTGCTATTTTCATTCTGCAATTCTTTTCTATAACCCGTATCTTTGAGTACTTTTTCAGTTAAACTGGCTAAATCAAGCTCGGGATTTCTAAACTCCTCCATAAGTTCAAAAAAAGAGCTAACTCTTTTTAAATAGGCACCATTCAAATCATTAATTTGCTCAGCAGATAATCCCGCCTGATAAAGGCTAATATTATTCGAAATTGCATAATTTTGCAATTTTCTCAGTGTCCCTTTTCCTATTCCTCTTTTAGGACAGTTTATTATACGTGAAAGGCCTATATCATCAAGGGGGTTATAAATCACTTTTAGATAGGCTAAAACATCCATTATCTCTTTTCTGTCATAAAATCTAAAACCGCTAATAATTTGATAGGGAATACCATACTTTAAAAACATTGTTTCCAGGGCCCGGGACTGAGCATTTGTACGATAAAGAATGGCAATATCACCATACTTATACTTTTCACTATTCATTTTTTTTATCTGTTGACAGACATAATCTGCCTCATCTTTTTCATCAATTGCTTCATATAATTTTATGTTATTTCCTGGACCACGCTCCGTCCAGAGCTTTTTTTCTTTCCGATCAATATTATTTTTTATAACATTATGTGCAGCCTCAAGAATTTTTTCCTTAGAACGATAATTTTGTTCAAGTTTTATTATTTTTGTATCTGGATAATCTTCTTCAAAATTTAATATATTACGTATATCTGCTCCTCTAAAACTATATATTCCCTGATCAGGATCACCTACAACACAAAGATTGTTATCATCCCCACTTAATAATTGTACAAGTCTATACTGGGCAAAGTTTACATCCTGATATTCATCTACAAGTATATAACGAAATCTTTTTTGATAGTATTCTAAAACTGCTGGATTTTGTTGATATAATTCAACTATCTTCATTATCAAATCTCCAAAATCAAGAGCATTATTTGCCTTCAATTTCTTTTGATATAAAGAATAAATATCATTCACTTTTTCTGAAAAAAAATCTCCAATATGATATGTATATTCAGCAGGAGTAATTAATTCATTTTTAGCCCTGCCTATTTCAGCAAGTACCGCCTTAGGCTTAGTCTTATTATGGTCGATATTTATTGCTTTTAATACCTCTTTAATTAATTTTAATTGGTCTTTCTGGTCATAAATAATATAATTATTTTTATAACCAATTTTTTTAATCTCTTTTCTGAGGATTCTTGCTGCAAAAGAATGAAAAGTACTTACCCAGGGCTCTGAAAAATAATCGTCTATCAACCTATTGACCCTTAATTTCATCTCTTCTGCTGCCTTATTTGTAAATGTCACCGCCAGTATTTCTTCAGGCGATATATTTTTTTCTTTAATTAAATATGCTATTTTATGTGTTAAAACCCTGGTCTTACCACTTCCTGCTCCTGCCAGTACAAGTAAAGGTCCATCTGTATATATAACTGCTTCTTTTTGTTCATTATTTAAACCTTTTAATACATCATTTGACACTATTACCACTCCTGAAAAAATTTCCACCCGGAATTTCTTTATTATCTAATTTATTTTGAAAATAGAAAAGATGACTTATACATTTGCAATCACTGGAACCAAATCCTTTTACAATTATTCTGCCTTTTAAGTTATTTTGAAAATAATCGGCTAAAACACATTCCCCTTTTTTGCCTGACTGCCAGGTATAATAATTTTTTAAGTAGGCCTCTTCCAGTAAATAATCTATATGCCAGTGATTATTTTTCTGCTTGCTCTTATGTCTTTCTAGACGGGCCTGCAAATTTTTTTGGGCACTCCCACAGTAATAATAATAACCAGGAGGAAATGTATAAATACTTTTTGCTCCAATTTCAATTTTTTTAGGTTTGTATAAAAAAATCTCTAATACATAAACACCCGAATCGATCTTATCTTTATCCATAAATAATTCCCTCCATAATATATCACTAATATTCTTTAATTCTAGAAAATAGATTATTATCCTCCCAAATTAGGCAAAAAAAAAGCCCTACCGGGCTATTCTATTTATGTCTATTTTTTAATTCAATATCAATTTCTGCTAATGATATTTCAAATAAGTTTAGTAATACTAAAAGATGGTAAAATAAATCTGCAGTTTCATATATTATTTCGTTATTATCTTCATTTTTTGCAGCAATGATCACTTCAGAAGATTCTTCCCCAATTTTTTTGCAGATTTTATCTAAACCCTCTTTATATAGATATGTTGTATATGAGCCCTCCAGTGGATTAAACTTTCTATCTTTAATTATTGTATATAACTCATCTATAAATCTTTTTTTAATGATTTCAGGTCTTTCAAGTAATTTTGTATTCTCAATCTCTCGATAAAAACAGGACCTATTACCAGTATGACAGGCAGGCCCTGCTGGATTTACCAATAATAATACTGTATCTTCATCACAATCAATTCTAATTTTTTTAACATACTGAAAATTGCCTGATGTTTCACCCTTTAGCCACAATTTCTTTCTGGACCGGCTCCAGAACCAGGCTTTTTTTGTTGATAATGTCTTTAAAAAGGCCTCTTCATTCATATAAGCAAGCATTAATACTTCTTTACTATTATAATCCTGCACTATTGCAGGTATCAATCCATTATCTCCAAAATTAATTTTTTTCACCAATTCCTCTGTATTTTCCATATTAAATACCCTGACCTTCCCCTTATAAAATATATTAAATAAAATTTATAACCTGATAGGAATATTTTTTTTACTTAAAAATTCTTTGACTTCCCTTATACTATATTCATTTTCATGAAAGATAGATG